>NZ_JBYSZW010000015.1:17509-131297 GCF_058787575.1 Cupriavidus sp. FW305-3-2-15-C-LB2 | reverse complement strand
CCCCGGCGCAGGCGGGGGCGGGCGGCGGCGTGCCATGACATGGCATGTTGGCGGCCCACGTGAGAGCACCAAGCCTTCCAAGCCAGGGTGATGCAGCGCGGTGCACGGTCCGAAGGAGCAGTTCAATCAGGCCGATCGACTCACCTGATCGGTTGCCCGATGGCAAGGAGGTTGCCCTCGCTGTCTCTGAACCAGGCACCTTTCTCGCCCAGGCCACCCTTGGACGGGTAGTTCCCCTGGACCTCGGCGATCCCGTTGATGGTCTTGAGGCCGGGAAGATCGTATTCTTCGAACACGACTCCCAGCTGCCGCAGCTCGCTAACGGTTGCCTGGATGTCATCGACCTCCCAGGCCATTTGTGTGTGATTGCCAGAGGCCGAGCCAGCCGACTCGAAAAGTACGAAGTAGCTGTTGCCGCACTTGTAGCGCAGGCCGCCGGGCCGTTCCTCAACTGGCTCAAGACCGAGCTTGCTCGAGTAGAAGGATCTCGCTCGCGCGAGGTCTTGCGCAGGAATCCTGGCCGCGACGTCACTGTTCTGAAGCATGGGAAACCCTCCTGGTCAAGGCTGGACCTGTGACTAGCTTAGGCGTGGGACGGGCGCTAGAGAAAGGGGTAGCAGCATGACGGTACTGGTTTTGGGATTGCTCATTTTTCTGGGTTCGCACTCGGTACGCATGGTTGCCGACCCATGGCGCACCGCGCAGATTGCCAGGCTCGGCCCCCGTCGCTGGAAAGGCTTGTACACCCTGGTTTCGATTGCCGGCCTGGCGCTGGTTGTCTGGGGCTACGGCCTGGCCAGCGCGGATCCTGTGATGGCCTGGACGGCGCCGGTGTGGGGGCGGCACGTTGCCGCATTGCTCACGATCCCGGCCTTTGTGCTGATTGCGGCGGCGTATGTGCCTCGCAACCGCATCAAGGCTGCGCTTGGCCATCCGATGCTGGCAGGCGTGCAGGCCTGGGCCCTGGGGCACCTTCTTGCCAACGGAACACTCGCGGCAGTGGTGCTGTTTGGCGCGTTCCTGGCGTGGGCGGTGGCGGACTTCGTGTCAGCGCGCCGGCGGGACCGGGAAGCAGGAACCAGCTACCCGGCCGGGACACCTGCGCGCGATGCGATGGTGGCGGTCGTCGGGCTGGCAGGCTGGGTGCTGTTCGGATTCGTGCTTCACGAATGGATGACTGGCGTGCGGGCGTTCGGATAGGCGAAGAATCTGGTCGTCAGCAGGACAGGTCGGGCAGCGCCTCATCCCGGCAGCGCAAAGGGATTAAACCCGGTCCGTTGATAGCCCTCCGCCGTCACAGCATCGTCCAGCGCCAGGGAGGCAAGGTCATCGGCCACGGCCTCGGCCTGCGGGTCGCGTTCCAGTGAGATCACCTTCAGGTAACCGTGGCACACCCCGCAGCTTTCGGCGCGCACCGTAGCTTCGGCGGTGTCGAAGCTGAGGTAGTCAAGCTCCGAGGCTTCGCCGCAGTTGGTGCATTTCGCCCGCACCATGTGCCACTGGCTCTCGCAGAGCGCGCAATGCAGATAGCGCATGCCCTGGCGGTCGCCGATCAGGATCAGGCTTGCCACGGGGGCAGTGCCGCAGACCGGGCAGGATGCGTGCTCGGCCGGGCCGCTGTCGGGCACGGGCGCCGCCCGCGCGGCGCTGGCACATTGCAGCGAGAGCGCAGCCCAGAGGAAGGGCGCGATTGCCGCCGGCACCGCATCAAAGCGGCCCTCGGTCAGCGCCTGGGCGGCGCCAAGGCGCGCATCCGCAGGGAGGGCGCGCAGCGCCGCAAGATGCGGGGCGACCGGGGCGGGAACATCGTGCGCGAGCCGCTCGATCAACCGATCAAGCAGGGCGCCCCAATGCCCCTCCTGCGGGATGGCCCTGGCGTCTGCCGGGGCGGACACATCGGCCTCGGCCACAAGCGATGCCTGCACCTCGGCCACGCGGGCGGCCAGGCGCAGGTAATCGGCAAGGTCGTGCCCTTCGGCCAGCGCGCGCAGGCGTGCGGCGCGGCGGCTGTAAAGACCGGCAAGGTCTGGCTGGATCAGCGGCGTGAAATGCCGGGAGGCCTCGTCCGATGGCAGTGTTCCCGGCGTGGCCTGATGCTGGTTCATGCCTCGTTCCCCTTCGCTTGCGCCGCTTTCGACTCCTTTGCCTGCAACTCGCCATACCAGCGGTCATGGTGCTGCCTGGCCCAGGCGCGCGAGACGTAGCCCGTCACCATGCCGGTGATCGAGCCGCGGACCCAGATCGCCAGATAGATGTGGCCCACGATCAGCAGGATCAGGCCGATCCCCGCGACGGAATGGGCCAGGATCGCCAGGCGGAGCACTGGAATCGGGAAATACTCGGCGAAATAGGCGCGCCACATGATCAGGCCGGAGACCAGCAGGGCCAGGATCGAAGCCATAATGAGCCAGAACAGCACCTTCTGGCCGGCGTTGTACTTGCCGATCTGCAGCGGTTCGCCACCATGCTGGTTCAGCAGCACTTCCCTGGCGCGGCGGAACCAGATCGCGTCGGTGCGCGCGGGCATGTTGTGGCCGACAAAGCGCCAGAACATGTAGCACAGCCCCGCGAACACCGCGATGCCCAGGAACGGGTGGAGCAGCCGTGCCATCTGCGGCGTGCCAAGGAAGCCGCTCAGCCAGCTCACCGTCGGGAAGAACCACGAGATTCCCGAAACCGCTGCAAGGAAGAAGCAGAGCACGATCGCCCAGTGACACAGCCGCTCGGCGAATTTCGTGCGCAGGATCCTGTCGTTGTTGGTCGCCATTTCCGGTCTCCGCTTATGCTGCGCCGTCAGTCGGGGCGTCGTGTTCGTCTGATTCGGTGATGTTGGGGCCGACCGCCATGAAATGCGCCGCCATGCCCACGACCGCCGCCGCGCCGACGAAGCCGGCTACGGGTTTCAGGCCATCCTTCCAGCCGGAGACCACCGAGCTGATCTCCGGGTCCTTCGGCAAGCCCGCGTAACGCTTCGGGTCGTCGGCATGTTGCAGCACATACATCACGTGGGTGCCGCCGACCCCCGCCGGGTCATACAGGCCGGCCCTGGCATAGCCGCGCTCATTCAACTCGGCCACGCGCTCGCCGGCAAGGGATTGCATCTCTGCCTTCGAGCCAAAGGCGATGGCGCCGGTCGGGCAGGTCTTGACGCAGGCAGGCTCCTGCCCGACCGAGACGCGGTCCGAGCACAGCGTGCACTTGTAGGCCTTGTTGTCCAGCTTGGAAATACGCGGCACGTCGAAGGGGCAGCCCGCGACGCAATAGCCGCAGCCGATGCACAGGTCGGACTGGAAGTCGACGATGCCGTTGGCGTACTGGACGATGGCGCCCGGCGCCGGGCAGGCTTTCAGGCAGCCGGGATCCTCGCAATGCATGCAGCCGTCCTTGCGGATCAGCCATTCCAGCTTGCCCGCCTGGTCCTCATGCTCGGTGAAGCGCATCAGGGTCCAGGTGTTGGGCGACAGGTCGCGCGGATTGTCGTAGACGCCGACATTCTCCTGCACGTCGCCGCGCAGGTCGTTCCATTCGTTGCAGGCGACCTGGCACGCCTTGCAGCCGATGCAGATCGACACGTCGATCAGCTTGGCCACTTCCATCTGATGGTCGCGGATACGAGGGGCGGGTGTCAGCTCCGACGAGGCCGAGCTACGGATGATGTTCTGCGAGTTCATGTTTGCGCTCCCGCCACTTTTTCAATGTTTACAAGGAATGCCTTGAATTCCGGCGTTTGCGAATTGGCGTCGCCGACACCGGGCGCAAGCGTGTTGGCGAGATAGCCCTTGCGGGTCGCCCCCTCGAAGCCCCAATGGCAGGGGATGCCGATCTGATCGACCGCCTGCCCGGCCACCCGGAGCGTGCGCATGCGCTTGGTCACCACGGCCTTGGCAGTGATATGGCCGCGCTTGGTCGTGATCTTCACTGTGTCGCCATGCGCGATGCCCTTGTCCGCGGCCAGCTTTTCGCCGATCTCGACGAATTGCTCGGGCTGGAGCATGGCGTTCAGGTGCGAGTGCTTGGTCCAGTGGCGGAACAGTTCCGTGATGGAATAGGTCGTGGCGACATAGGGGAACTCGGTGCGGTTGCCCATCCGCTGCGCATCGTTCTGGAAGATGCGGGCGGTCGGGTTGTGCGTGACCTTGTCGTGCAGGGGGTTCTTGGCGATCGGGCTTTCAACCGGCTCGTAATGCTCGGGGAAGGGGCCGTCGGTCATGCCGCCGACGGAGAACAGGCGCCCGACGCCTTCGGGCAGCATGATGAAGGGGCCGACGGGCGTGCCGGGCGCCGCAGTGAGCGGAAAGTCGGGCACGTCAGCGCCCACCCATTTCTCGCCGTTCCAATGCAGGATCTGGCGCTTGGGGTCCCAGGGGTTCCCCATCTCGTCCATCGAGGCGCGGTTGTAGAGGATGCGGCGGTTCGCGGGCCACGACCAGGCCCAGCCCGGCGTGTTGCCCAGGCCGGTGTCGGTGTTGTCGCGCCTGGCCATCTGGTTGCCCGCCTCGGTCCAGGAACCGGCGAAGATCCAGCAGTAGCTTGAGGTGGTGCCGTCGTCGCGCAGTTGGGCGAACGAATCCAGCAGCTGGCCCTTGCGCAGGATCTTCTTGCCGGTCTCGTCGAACACGTCTGCCAGCGCGTAGCCATTGGCTTCCTTGGCCATTTCCTCGGGATGCGGGCTGTGCGGATCGTGATAGGTCGCCTCGTCCCAGGTCATGTGCAGCACCTGTTCCGGGCAGGCGCCGCCTTCCTTCTCGTAGAGCCGCCGCAGCTCCATCATGATGCCGCCGAGGATGGCCGGGTCATGACGCGCCTCGCCCGGCGGCTGCTGGCCCGCGTAGTGCCATTGCAGCCAGCGGCCGGAGTTCACGACCGTCCCGTCTTCCTCGGCAAAGCAGCTCGACGGCAGCCGGAAGACCTCGGTCATGATCTCTTCGGTCTTGACGTCGTTGAACTTGCCTTCGTTGCGCCAGAAGTTGGAGGTCTCGGTCACCAGCGGGTCGATGACCACGAGGAACTTCAGTTTCGACAGCGCGGCCGAGGTCTTGTTCTTGTCAGGCATCGCCGCCAGCGGGTTGAACCCCTGGACGACATAGCCGTTGACCTTGCCCTCGTACATCAGGTCGAAATAGGCCAGCATGTCGTAGCTGCGGTCCCATTTCGGCAGCAGGTCGAAGGCCCAGTTGTTTTCCGCAGTGGCATGCTTGCCGAACAGGTTCTTCTGCAGTGAGACGAAGAACTTGGGCAGGTTCTTCCAGTAGTTCACCTGATCGGGCAGCACGGCCTTGGGCGTGGCATCGGCCAGGTATTGCTTCAGGGTCTGCTGCCTGTCGGCGGGCAGGTCCATGTAGCCCGGCAGCCGCACTGACAGCAGGCCAAGGTCGGTATAGCCCTGGATATTGGAATGCCCGCGCAGCGCATTGACGCCGCCGCCGGACATACCGACATTGCCCAGCAGCAGCTGGATCATCGCGGCGCCGCGGATGATCTGCGCGCCACCGGTGTGGTGCGTCCAGCCGAGTGCGTAAAGCCAGGTCAGGGTCTTGTCCTTCGCCGAGCACGAGCCGACGATCTCGGCGATCTGCAGGAAGTCGGCCTTGCGGACGCCGGTGATCTCCTCGACCTTCTCGGGCGTGTAGCGTGACACGTGCTGCTTCAGCAGGCTCAGCACGCAGCGCGGATGGCGCATCGAGGGATCGCGTTTCGCGTTCCCCGCCGCGTCCAGCTCATAGTTCCAGGAGGATTTGTCGTAGACGAGCTTCTGCGGATCGAAGCCCGAGAACAACCCTTCGTCGAAGCCGAAATCCTCGCGTACGATCAGCGACGCGTTGGTGTACGCGCGTACATAGTCGTGCTGGATCTTGTCGTGCTGCAGCAGCCAGTTGACCATGCCCATCAGGAATGCCGTGTCCGACCCCGCCCGGATCGGCGAGAAGATATCGGCAACCGAGGCGGTGCGGTTGAAGCGCGGATCAATGACGATGACCTTGGCCTTGTTCCTGATCTTGGCCTCGATCACCCACTTGAAGCCGACCGGATGGGCCTCGGCCGGGTTGCCGCCCATGACGATGACGACATTGGCGTTCTTGATGTCCACCCAGTGATTCGTCATCGCGCCGCGCCCGAAGGACGGCCCCAGCGCCGAAACCGTTGGCCCGTGGCACAGGCGCGCCTGGCAGTCCAGCGCCAGCATGCCCAGCGATCGGGCAAACTTGAAGTCGAGAACCCCGGTTTCGTTAGATGCCGCCGACGAGGCGAGCATGCCCGAACTGAGCCAGCGGTTGACCAGCTGGCCCTTGTCGTTGCGCGCGATGAAGTTCTTGTCGCGGTCGTCCTTCAGCAGGCGGGCGATGCGCCTGGTCGCATCGTCCCAACTGATGCGCACCCACTCCTTTGATCCCGGCGCGCGATATTCCGGATACTGCAACCGGTTCTTCGAATGGACGATGTCCAGCAGCCCGGCGCCCTTGGGACAGAGCGAACCACGGCTGACCGGGTGATCGGGATCCCCCTCGATGTGGAAGATGCGGGGCTTCGCGTTCCTGGCGCCGTCACCCAGCGAATACATCAGCAGGCCGCACCCGACCGAGCAATAGGTGCAGTTGTTGCGCGTCTCTTTCGCACGCAGCAGCTTGTAGGGGCGCACGCCGGCAGGCGCCTGCGCCCAGGCAGTACCCAGGCCCAGCGCCGAGGCCGAGACGGCAACAGATCCAAAGCCAAGGATCTTGAGGAACTGCCGACGTCCGATATTGGTGGTGTAGGTCATCGTGGTCTCATCGTCATTTCTTCTTCCGCCCATCCCTGCTGCCAGGGGTGGGGGCGATCGCATTCGAGACCCGCAGCTTCATTTGGGCGCACGTATCCTCGGGGCGTCCGGATCGCGATCGATCACGGAGATGCCCCGTCCGGCACGTCCCTGAGGTGCATGCGCAAGAGGATGACCAACCACAAATGACGTCGCGGCGCCGGTCACGACGCGACGTCATCCGTGCCGGTTTTCCGCGCGCACGGCTCCACGAGCGGAGAAATGCCGCTCAGGTTCGAATGCAGACTAATTTGGATAAGCGATGAGAATGAGCCCGAAACGCCCTGCGGATTGCCCTGCAGATGCGCGGCCCCACCGGGGCACGACGTCGGGACGGGTATCGCTCGCTGAGGAGCGTAGCACGACCGGCCGATTACTCCAAATAGGGGAAAGTCCGGTTCGGCGCGGGCGGCTCATGCCCCAAGGAAGCGTCACGCTTGACTTCCATGCTGGCCGTTTCTACCAATGATATTGAACAGAACGGCAATTGGCCTGTGCCGCTGGCATTCCTGCATGCGGCGAGGGCTTGAAGATCTTTGCACTCCATGGGCTGGCAGAGGCCAGATGAGTGATGACGCAAGAGCTGACATTTCGCGCCCTGCTGTACCGCTACTTCTTCTTCGGCTGGCTGTACCGGGACGCCAGCAAAGGCAACCGCGCTGAACGAGCCCTCGCCTGGCATTTCAACAAGGCGCGCGCGCATTGGCTGCTAACCTACATGCGGCGCTGGCTCTGGTGCGGTGTCTGCTGCTATGGGCTGGGTAGCGTGGTGGAGTTGGTGCTGTCCGCGCCTGCGCTGTCAGCACTCTTCTACGTGCCCGGAGCGCTCTGCGTGCCGGTCAATGTTGTCATCGTGGTGCTCTGGGTCGGCCTGAAGACGCTGCCCGGGCCGCTGTAAGCGGCGACCGGCTGGGCTGGCATCCGGCTGCGACGCCAGGAATGGCGCATGGGCGACCACTTCGCCCCCTCAATCCGCCGTTGCGCCCGACCGTTTCACGACTGTCGCCCACTTCCGAATCTCGCTATCCACAAACTTCCCCGTCTCAACCGGAGTCATCGGCATCGGCTCCGACCCGCGATCCGTAATGAACTTGTGCAGTTCGGGCGATTGCAGTGCCTTCACCGTCTCCGCATTGAGCTGATTGACGATTGCCGGCGGCGTGCCCGCGGGCGCCATCATCACCGCCCATCCAAGCGCTTCGAAACCCGGTACGCCTTCCTCACGCACGGTTGGCACCGACCGCAACTGCGGCACGCGCTTTGACGTTGTTACAGCAAGCGGCACGGCCTTGCTGGTCTGGATCAGCGGCAGGGCGGCGGTCACGGAATCGACCATCAGCGGAATCTGGTTGCCCAGGAAATCCGCCTGCGCGGGGCCGCTGCCCTTGTAGGGAATATGCACGATAAACACGCCGGTCTGCGCTTTGAGCATCTCGGCAGACAGGTGCTGCGTGCCGCCGATGCCAGCGCTGGCATAGCTGTACTTGCCCGGTGCGGCCTTGGCCTTGGCGATCAGGTCGCGCAATGACGTGAAGCCCGATTGTGGCGTAGCCAGGAACACCAGCGGCACCGAGAACACACCCGAGATCGGCGCGAAGTCCTGACGCGGATCGTAATTGGTCTTCTTGTACAGCGTCTGGTTGATGGCCATCGCGCTGCCGCCCATGACGAGCGTGTAGCCGTCTGCCGGGGCTTTCGCGGCCACTTCCATGCCGATGTTGCCGCCGGCGCCGGCGCGGTTTTCCACCACGATTGACTGGCCTAGCTGCTTGCCCAGCCTCTCGGCCAGGGCGCGCGCGAAGATGTCAGTGGCCTGTCCGGGCGGGAACGGCACGATCAGCTTGATAGGGCGGTCCGGATAGGCGGCGCGGGCGGTGCTGGCGACGGCCAGCAGCAGCGCAACAATGTGTTTGCTCGACGGCTTCAACGGAATCTCCTCGAATGATTGTCGGTGTGTGACGAGGCGCCCGGATCCCGGAAGAGGGCAAGGTGACGCGCGCGTCTAATATCGATGTTATGGGTCAAATGCCTGGGCGCGCACCGCGCTTCGCCCGCCCCCAGGATCAACTGTCAAATTTTATTGAACATTTTGTCAATGTGAAGAGGGATTGTATAGCGTATTTATCCAAGCAAGAATGCTAGGCTGACCGCGATGGGGACCTTTCACGCCCGAGGAAGAGCTTCTGCTTCCTTCTGTCGCACCGTCGTCGGCGATGCGCTGAGTCTTCATCGCCGGTACCGACGTTCGGGATTCCGGCACGCGCCATCCAGCGTGCTGCGCTATGTGGCAGCCCTGCCGGCATCGCGTGACGCCAGCCCGACATAAGCTACGATTACTCACAGACGGCTCGTGCCTCGAAACAGCCCATGGAGACCAACAATGCAGACGCCTGATCAATCCCAAGGCATCGATTTCCCGCTTGAGGGCGTGCGCGTACTCGACTTGTCGCGCGTGTTTGCGGGGCCGCTGTGTGGCCAGGTACTGGCCGATTTCGGCGCGGAGGTGGTCAAGGTGGAGCACCCCGGCCGCGGCGACGACACGCGCGACTGGGGCATGCGCATCGGCAAGACCGAGACCACCTACTACAACAGCATGAACCGCAACAAGCGGTCCATCACGCTGGATCTGCAGAGCAAGGAAGGCGTGCAGATTGTCTACGACCTGCTGCCGCAGTTCGACGTGGTCATCCACAATTTCAAGACCGGCGGGGCCGAGAAGCTGGGCCTTGGCTACGAACAGCTCAAGGCGATCAAGCCCGAGCTGATCTACTGCGCGGTTTCCGGCTACAACACCAGAGGCCCCGAGGCCAAGCGTCCCGGCTACGACCTGGTGATCCAGGGTGAGGCCGGCCTCATGGCGCTCAACGGCGAAGCCGACACGCCGCCGCTGAAGTTCGGCGTAGCCGTGGTGGACCTGATGACCGGCATGTATGCCGCGCAGGCGGTGCTGGCTGCCTTGTTCCGCCGCGAGCGCAAGGGCAAGGGCCAGCTGATCGAGATGGCGCTGTACGACTGCGGGCTGATGGTCACCGGCTACTACGGCCTGGACGCCATGCTGCTCGGGCGCGACCCCGCCCGCTATGGCAATGCCCATCCGTCCATCGTGCCCTATGGCATGTTCGAGTCCGCCGATGGCCCGCTGATCATCGCGGTGGGCAACAACAGCCAGTTCGACAAGTTCTGCCGCCAGGTCATCGAGCGTCCGGACATCGTCGAGGACCCGCGCTATGCCACCAATGTGGAGCGCGCCAGAAACCGCGAGACGCTGACCCCGCTGATCACGGGCCTGATCCGCAGCTTTGCGCGCGACCTGCTGCTCGAGCGCATGACCGCCTGCGGCATTCCCTGTGGCAAGGTGGCGGGACTGCACGAGGCTTTGACCAGCGAACGGACCCGCGAGGGCGGTCTGCTGCGCGAGATGCCCCATCCCGTGGCAGGCAGCACGCACGTATTCGCGCCCCCATATCGTCTGGATGGCCAGCGCCTGCCGATCCGCAACGCGCCGCCCACGCTGGGCGAGGGCACGCGGGCGGTACTGCAGAACCTGCTGCAGATGAGCGATGAGCAGTTGCAGGACCTGCAGGCCCGCGGCGTGCTGACGCTGCCCGAGGCACCGCAGCAAGCCTGAGTATTCGCGCCGCGCGGACGCTCATGGGCGTCCGCGCAGCCCTGCCCGGCAAGGGGGGCTTGGGTTCCCTTGCACTGATTCAAACTGGAACAACATCGTGCGCACTCGAAATTTCACCCGTATGGTCCACTCCCGGCGTCGTGCCATTCTGGCCCTGGCCGCAGTGCCGCTGCTCGCCGGCAGCGCTTTCGCGCAATCCTGGCCCAGCAAGCCGATCAAGCTTGTCGTGCCGTTCCCGCCGGGCGGGCCCACGGATACGGCGTCGCGCATCGTCGGCCAGAAGCTGGCCGAGCGCCTGAAGCAGCCCGTCGTGGTCGAGAACCGCGCCGGTGCATCGGGTTCCATCGCTGCCGCGCAGGTAGCCAAGAGCGCGCCTGACGGCTACACGCTGATGATGCTGGCCACGCCCACGCTGCTGGCGCCGCACCTGTACAAGAAAGCGGGCTACGACACGACCAAGGACTTCACGCCCGTGGCCACCGTCTATGACCTGCCGATCGTGGTGGTGGTCAACCCGACGCTGCTGCCCAACGTGACCGACCTGCCCAAGCTGATCGCACAGGCCAAGGCACAGCCGGGCAAGCTCAACTACACCAGCTCCGGCGCGGGCAGCTTCGGCCACCTGAGCATGGAACTGCTCAAGCAGATGGGCGGCTTCGAGATGCAGCACGTGCCCTACAAGGGCGGCGTGCCCGCCATCAGCGACACCCTCGGTGGCCAGGTCCCGATCATGTACGCCGACCTCGTCGCCGCGCTGCCGCACATCCAGGCGGGCAAGCTGCGCGCCATCGCGGTCGGCTCGCCGCAGCGCGTGAGCATGCTGCCGGACGTCAAGACCATTGCCGAGCAAGGCTTCAAGGGCTACGACGCCGTTTCCTGGGGCGGCCTGCTGGCGCCGCCGGGAACGCCCAAGGAGGTGGTGGACCGCGTGTCGGGCGAGGTCGGCAAGATCCTGGCCGACAAGGATGTACAGGACAAGTTGCTGAAGGCCGGCGCCATTGCCAACTACCAGGCGCCGGCGCAGATGGGCCAGCGCATCCAGCAGGACTATTCCAAGTGGGGCAAGGTGATCCGCGAGAAAGGCATCGCGGTCGAGTAAGCGTCCGCAAGCCGGGCACGCTGCAATGGCGTGCCCGGTGCCAGTTGGCGAGGTTGGAGTGGCCTTCGCCGCGGGAAGTGGGTGCCACGGGCTACCAGGAGTCTTCCCCCGACACTTCTCATTTGCTCTTCAATCCGTTTGCCTTCTGCGCGTTCTCCAGGGCTTGCTTGTTGCACGCCAGCCCTATAACTCTCAGTCAGATTCCATATTGGAATTTAAATAATGGCCTCGGTACAGTGGTGCGCACAAGGTGCAGGACGCCGTTGTCCTGACCAGCACACTGAGGAGACCAGGCCATGCCAGGCAACACCGAGCAGCAAGCGCAGGCAACATCGCACGCCGGGGACAAGCAGAGCGCAGTCCGGCGCTATGAAGTAACGCGCTCGGCGGCGATCTCCATCGAGGTCTACGAGCTGGGTGCCGGCCCGGCCATCGTCTTGCTGCCATCGCTCGGCCGCGGCGCAACTGACATGCTGGAACTGGCCGAGCCGCTTGCGGCTGCCGGTTATCGCGTGCTCTGCCCGGAGCCGCGCGGCAATGGCCGCAGCGTCGGCCCGCTTGCCGACAAGACGTTGCACGACTGGGCAGGCGATATCGCGGCCGTGATCGAGCATGCCGGCCAGGCGCCGGTCGTGATCGTCGGGCATGCCCATGGCAACTGGATCGCCCGCACCGTGGCCAGCGACCGGCCCGACCTGGTGCGCGCGCTGGTCCTGCTGGCCGGCTCGGCGGGCAAGGTGCCGAAGGACGTCGATGCCGTGCCGATTCCGCCGGAGGTACGCGCCCAGATCGAGCGCTGCGGCGATACCAGCCTGCCGGACGCGGTGCGCCTGGAAAGCCTGCGCGCCGTATTCTTCGCGCCGTGCAATGATCCTGCACCGTGGCTGCAAGGCTGGAACACGGAGCTGATGACGATGCAGACGCTGGCTCAGAAGCGCACACCGGTCGATGACTTCTTCGCTGGCGGCAACGTGCCGATCCTGAATGTGCAGGCTGAGTACGATGTGATTGCACCGCAGCGCTATGCCAATGTGCTGCGTGACTACCTGGGTGAGCGCGTGACCAACCTCACCATCCGCGATGCCGCGCATGCCTTGCTGCCGGAGCGGCTGGACGAGGTTGTGGCGGCGATCATCGACTATGTGGCTGCGCTGTCTCCGGCGCGAAGCACGGTGGCTTGAAGGCGGTATGACGGTGCCGAGATGCGGCTTAGTAGCCGATCGGTTCGCTCATCACTTCGCTCACGACCCGCATGACCAGATCGCTGGGCGCCTGCTCACGCCAGATTGCATAGAGCTGGATGTGGCCAGCGGTCTGGCCGATCTCGCGGAACACCACGCCTGGCAGCCCGGCGCGGGCGTAGGAACGCGGCACCAGCGCCACGCCCAGGCCGAGCTTTACCATCTGGAAAGTGGTCAGCGGATTGCGCGCCGTATGCGCAATGACGGGACTGAAGCCGGCATGCAGGCATGAGGCGATCATGCCGTCGAACAGCGCCGGCGCGTGCTCACGCGAGAATGCCACCAGCGGCACGCCCTCGAGGTCGCGGAGCGCCAGCGCCGGCCTTGCGGCGAGTTCGTGGCCCTCGGGCACGACGATAGTGAAATACTCGGTGAAGATCGGCGTCTTGCCGAGGCCGCTGCGCGTCGGGATCGAATGCACGATGCCGATATCGAGCTTGCCCTGCATCACGGCATGCGCCTGGTCGGCCGAGCCCATGTCGGTCACGGCGATATGCAGTCCGGGAAAACGCTCTGCCATGCGCGTCAGGATGGTAGGCAGCACATGGAAGATGCCTGACGTCACCATGCCGATCTGCAGTGTGCCGATGTCGCCGGCCGCCGTGCGCCGCGCGGTGGTCACGGCTACGCGCACCTGTTCGAGCACGGCGCGGCAGTCTGCCTGGAAGGCACGGCCCGCGTCGGTCAGGCGCACTTCCCGGCGATTGCGCACCAACAGCTCCACGCCCATCTCGTCTTCCAGTGCCTTGATTTGCTGGGAGAGCGGTGGCTGCGACATGTGCAGCCGCACCGCCGCCTTGCTGAAGTTCAACTCATCCGCGACGGTCACGAAATAGAGCAGTTGCCGGAGTTCCATGGTGCTGATTTCCTTGCGGGACAAGGTACTAGGATAGCCGCAACCAACCCGGGGTAGCGCGCTGCCGTGTCATATGCCAGCCCTATAACTCATGGTGCGAAACAGTATTGGACGGTCTGCCGGCCCGTCCCTACAGTGGCCTGCATAGCGCGGCGGCATGCGGACGAAAGGATCCGGAAGCCTTTGGAGACCGCGCAAAAACCAAGGAGACAGCCATGAACAAGACAGGCAGAACAGGGCGGCGTGCGGCGCTGGGTGGGATCGGCGCGATCGCGATGATGGCCATGATGGTCGGATCGCAGCCGGCGGCGTTCGCGAGCGAGGCGTATCCCAATCGCCCGATCAAGATGATCATCCCTTACACCCCGGGCGGCTCGATCGATACAGTCGGGCGCCTGGTGGCTGCACAGCTGCAGCGTCAGCTTGGGCAAGCGATCGTTATCGAGAACCGACCGGGCGCGTCGGGCATGATCGGGTCCGAAGCGGTGGCGAAGGCATCGGCTGACGGCTATACGCTGCTCTTCAATGCCTCCAGCCAGGTCTACCTGCCGCTGGTCGCGAAGAACGCCCCTTACGACGCGATCAGGGATTTCACCCCGATCGCACAGGTGGGGCATGTGCCGCTGATCGTCGTCGCCAACACCAGCCTCCCCACCAGCTCGCTGCGCGACCTGGTCAAGCTGGCGAAAGCCAAGCCGCGGACCTACACCTGGGCCACCTCCGGGCTAGGCACCACCAGCCACCTGGCCGAGGAGATGATCCGCCACGCCTTCAAGCTGGAGATGGATATCGTGTCCTACAAGGGCGCCGTGCCGCAGTTGAACGACGTGATGGGCGGTCACGTGTCGGCGGCGGTGTCGCCGATGCCAGGCGCATATCCGTTCGTCAAGGCGGGGCGGCTGAAGGTGCTGGCGGTCACCAGCAGCAAGCGTATTCCGCAGCTTCCCGGCGTGCCGACCGTTGCCGAGAGTGGCCTGCCCGGGTTCGAGTTGCTGTCGTGGTACGGGCTCTGGGGTCCCGCCAACCTGCCTGCGGAGATCACCCGCAAGCTCTCGCAGGAGGTCAACAAGGCCGTGCGCGAAGCCAGTCTTAAGACGCGCTTCGACGAACTGGCCTTTGAAACCGTGCAGTCCACGCCTGAACAGTTCAAGGTGGTGATCAAGGATGAGATCGACAAGGTCGCGGGCATCGTCAAGGCAGCCAGCATCCGTATCGATTGAGCGAAGGGCAGGGACAAGGACAAGCAAGCATGCATCAACAAACGCAACCGATGGCCATCACCCGGGAGCTCGCCGGATGGATCGCCGGCATCCGCAACGCCGACCTGTCGGACGCGGTGCGGCAGGCGGTCGCCGGACTCTCGCTGGATACGTTCGGCGCCGGCCTGACCGGGCATGACGAGCCCTGGTCGCAGGCTATCCGTGGCTGGGCCGACGATGGTTACCTCGCTCCGTGCGATGGCGGGGCACGCGCATGGGGCCGGCGGGGCAGGACGTACCGCGCCGCCGATGCCGCGCTGGTCAATGGCGCCGCTGCACACGCGTACGAGCTGGACGACTTCCATAATGCAAAGGTCCACTTGGGCGCGGTCGTATTGCCGGCGGTCTTCGCGTTGGCGGAGACGCTCGAGGTGCCGCCCGAGCGGGTCGAAACCGCTATTGCCGTCGGCTACGAAACCATGATCCGCTGCTCACTGGCGCTGCAGCCGGCGCTGGCCAGGATGAAGGGATGGCATATGACCGCCGTGTGCGCGCCACTGGGCGGAGCCGCGGCATCGGCGGTGATGCTGGGGCTCGACGCCGAGCGCACGGCGTGGGCGCTGGGTCTTGCCGGCACCCAGTCGGGCGGACTGTTTGCGTTCGCTTGCGACGGCGCGGATTCGAAGCGCTTCCATCCGGGGCGCGGCGCTCAGGCCGGCGTGATGGCTGCCGAACTGGCGGCGCGCGGCCTGACCGGCCCGACGCAGTTGTTCGAGACCGGGGACGGCGGCTGGCTCAAGGCGTTCTCGGAGTCGCCCAAACCGGAAAGGCTGCTGGCAGGGCTGGGCAGCGACTGGCACATGCCCCGGACCAACTTCAAGCCCTATGCTTGCTGCGGCAGTGCCCATGCGCATGTCGATGGTGCGCTGCGGCTGCGTGCCGACTGGGCGGGGCAGGGGCCGATTCGCGTCGGCATGCCGGCCGTTGTCGATGTGCAATGCGGCTACCGCTATGCGCCGGGCAGTGTGCTGAACGCGCAGATGAGCGCCCGTTACGCGCTGGCGGTGGCGCTGCTGGATGGCGAGGTGCTGCCGGCGCAGTTCGGGCAGGCCCGCCTGGCGGATCCGAAGATCATCGCGCTGGCCAACGCGATCGAGATCGTACGCGACCCCGAACTCGACGCGCTGTATCCGGCCAGCTTCTGTGGCTGGGTGGAGCTGATGTCGAAGAACGGTGAGCCGCTGCGTGCGTACCAGGCCAACCCGTCGGGTTCCGCGGAGAATCCGGCGCGCATGGCAGCCATCCGGGACAAGTTCCGCGCCTTGACGGCGGACGTGCTTGCGCCCGCGCAGGTTGAGGTGCTGATCGACGCATTTGGCAAGCTGGCGACGACGCCGGTGCGCCACATCCTCGCCGCCGCCGAATCCGTCGCCTGAAGCCGGAATGCCGGCGACCAGAATAGCTTTCATCAAACCAACAATGAAGCGGAGACAGCCCGGCCGACCCAGTCGCATCGCGCCCCATCGGTGCCCTGGCCTGCGTTCCGCTTCCGACCATCGACACGGAGCGCAAGCGAATGGAACGCCTCAAGCCACTGAAACCCGAAGAACTGACGCCCGAGCAGCAGGAAGTCCACGCGGCCATTGCCGCCGGTCCGCGCGGGCAGGTTCGCGGGCCGCTTGCGATGTGGCTGCACCGCCCGGGCCTGGCCAACCGCGCGCAGGCGCTGGGCCAGTACTGCCGCTATGACTCGTCGTTGCCGCCGCGGCTGTCGGAGCTGGCCATCCTGGTGATGGCCCGCATCTGGATGTCCGAATTCGAATGGTGGGCACACAAGCCCATCGCGCTGAAGGCAGGCGTGGCCGAAGACGTGGTCGAGGCGATCCGCACCGGCCGTGAGCCGGCCTTCGTCAAGGAGGATGAGCGCGTGATCCATGAGTTCCTGACTGTGCTGCACGCCACGCGCAATGTGCCGGACCAACTTTACCAGCGCGCGATGGCGGTGCTGGGCAAGGACCAGGTGGTGGACCTCGTTGGCCTGGCGGGCTACTACACGCTGATCTCGATGACGATCAACGCTTTTGGTGTCATGCCCCCGGCCGGCAGCGCGCCGGAGCTGGTGCGCGCCTGAATTCCGTTCAAACCGTTACCCCGAAACACAAAAGGACTCCGTATGTCAGGCCGTCTCGAAGGAAAGGTTGTCATCGTTACCGGCGCGGGTTGCGTCGGCCCCGGTTGGGGCAATGGCCGCGCCGTTGCGGTGCGCTTTGCACAGGAAGGCGCAAAGATCTTTGCCGTCGACAAAAGCGCTGACGCGATGCGTGAAACGCTGGAGCGGCTGGACGCCGCGGGTGCAGAGTTTGACTCGCACCTGTGCGACGTGACCGACACCGCCGCGGTCAAGGCCATGGTCGATGCCTGCGTGGCGCGCTTCGGGCGCGTGGATGTGCTGGTCAACAACGTCGGCGGCTCGGCCAGGGGTGGCCCGGTGCAGCTTAGCGAAGAAGACTGGGACCGCCAGCTCAACTTCAACCTGAAGAGTGTCTTCCTGACCTGCAAGCACGTGCTGCCGCACATGGAGCGGCAGGGCGGCGGCGCCATCGTCAATACCGCGTCGACTTCGGGCATGCGCTGGACCGGTTCGGCCCAGGTCGGCTACGCCTCGGCCAAGGCGGCAATCATTCAACTCTCGCGCGTGGTCGCGGTCGAGTACGCCAGGAAGAACATTCGCGTCAACACGGTGATCCCCGGCCAGATGCATACGCCCATGGTGGAGGCGCGCCTTGCCGGGCAACGTGCGGGCGGTGATGTCGACTCACTGCTGGCCCAGCGCCAGGCACGTATTCCGCTCGGGTTCATGGGCGATGGCCGCGATACCGCCAATGCGGCGCTGTTCCTGGCATCCGACGAGGCGCGCTTCGTCACCGGCACGGAGATCGTGGTCGACGGTGGCATGAGCGTACGCTGCGACTGATCAGCATCCGGTGCCGGACGACCGTTCGCCGCTGGGCTGGCTGCAAGCTGCGGCTGGCAAAGACTCATTGCTGCGTGCCGTGTTGTCGGTTACCCCGTCCCGTCGCCACGGTTAACCCTCTTTTCGGATCCTCTGGGCTGAACCATGACCATGCACACTTTCCTTGCGCCGGCCGAGCCGGTGCGCTATCCGGATGCGCGCGTCCAGGCACTGAGCCCGCGCTTCGAGAAATACCACCTGCCCCTTGCCGCGATCGACCGCATTGCCACCGGCTGCCGCTGGAGCGAAGGCCCGGTCTGGTTCGGTGATGGCCGCTACCTGCTGTGGAGCGACGTCCCGAACGACCGGATCCTGCGCTGGGATGAGGAGACCGGTAACACCAGCATGTTCCGTAGCCCGTCAAACCATGCCAATGGCAATACCCGCGACCGCCAGGGAAGGCTGGTGACCTGTGAACATGTCGGCCGGCGTGTCACGCGCACCGAGTATGACGGCAGCATCACCGTGCTGGCGGACCGCTATGACGGCAAGCCGCTGAATTCGCCCAATGACGTGGTGGTGAAATCGGACGACTCGATCTGGTTCACCGATCCGCCGTTCGGTATCGCCGGCTACTACCAGGGCGAGAAGGCAACTTCGGAACTGCCGGAGCGCATTTACCGCATCGATCCGGCCAGCGGCCGCCTTGACATCGTCGCCGATGACGTCAGCGGGCCCAATGGCCTGGCATTCTCGCCTGACGAGGAATTGCTGTATGTGATCGAGTCGCGCACCCGGCCTCGCCGCATCCGCGCTTTTCAGGTCAGTGAAGGCGGCGAGGCGCTGGGCAACAGCCGAGTACTGGTTGACGCCGGGCCCGGCACCCCGGATGGCTTCCGTGTCGATATTGATGGCAACCTGTGGTGCGGCTGGGGCATGGGCACGCCCGAACTCGACGGCGTGCGCATCTTTGCCCCGGACGGCGAACCCATCGGCCATATCAGCCTGCCAGAGCGCTGTGCCAACCTGTGTTTCGGGGGGCGCCATCGCAATCGGCTGTTCATGGCGTCCTGTACGTCGATCTATACGCTTTATGTCAATACGCAAGGCGCGGCCGGCGGCTGACGGCAAGCACCCACTGAAGCGCCTCAGGCCTGAGTAATGTGCTCGCCGGACCCAGGTCCGTCGTCGGTTTGCAGTCCTGATTTCCCCGGGGGCTGGCGGTCTGGGACTGGTTTGGGGATACGGTTGGCCCTGCAGAGTTTGTGGGCTCTGCAGGGCCTCCTTTTTTGCCGCGCGGGATGGCGCCCTATGAATTCCATACAGTGGAATTGTGGGGGTGTGGAATCGCCCGCCTGGGCCTAAGCTGTCTCCAACAAAGAAACGCGCCCGGTGCACGCAGTGTGATGGCCGCGGCGTTCCGACTCGTTCCAGGAGACAAAGCATGCATCGGTTCTGCACCGGATTGTTCCGCCGGCTTGCCAAGGCAGCCATTCCGTTCCTCATGGCGGCGACAGCGCCTTTGCCGGCGCTCGCAGCCTTTCCCGACAAGCCGATCCGCATGGTGGTGCCGTTCGCCCCCGGCGGCGGCACGGACCTGGTGGCGCGTGCCATGGGCATTACCATGGGCGAGGACCTTGGCCAGCCCGTCATCGTCGATAACAAGCCGGGCGGCAGCACCATTATCGGCACCGATGCGGTGGCCAAGAGCGCGCCAGACGGCTACACGCTGGTGATGGCGACGCTGGCCCACGCGGTCAACCCGAGCCTGCACAAGAAACTGCCGTTCGATACGGAGAAGGCGTTCGCGCCGGTCATGCTGGTGGGCCGCTCGCCCAACGTGCTGGTGGTGAAGCCGGACAGCCCCATCAAGACCGTGCAGGACCTGATCGCGGCCGCCAAGGCCAAGCCGGGCAAGCTCAACTACGCCTCGCAAGGCGCGGGCACTTCGGCGCACCTGGCCGGCGAGCTGTTCAAGAACATGGCCAGGGTCGACTTGAACCACATTCCTTATCGCGGCGCCGGCCCGGCGATCACGGACCTGCTCGGCGGGCAGGTCGATGTGATGTTCGCCACGGCAGCCGCAGTCGCGCCGCACCTGGAGAGCGGCAAGCTTCGGGCGGTGGCGGTCACGACCGCACAGCGCTCGCAGGCGCCGGCGCTGAGCAAGGTGCCAACGATCGCGGAAAGCGGCGTGCCCAATTATGTGGCGGATAGCTGGTATGGCCTGTTCGTACCGGCCGGCACGCCGCCGGCGGTGATCACGCGGCTGAACGCCGCGGCGAAGAAGGCCGTGCACACCGACGCGTTCCGCAAGCGCGCCGAACAGGAGGGGCTTGCCATCAGTGGCGGCACACCAGATGAGTTCGGCCGCTACGTCAAGGCCGAGAGCCAGCGCTGGAGCAAGGTCATCAAGGACGCCAATATCACGGCCGACTGAGCGCGGCACTCGTAAAAAAACAGATCGCACACATAGCACCGGACAGGACCATGGACAACTATTCCCTGATTGAACTGAAGATCGAATCGGGCATCGCGCTGCTCACCTTTACCCGCCCCGACAAGCGCAATGCCATGAGCGACGACATGCGCTCGGAATTCATCGACGCGCTGGAGCGCGTGGCGGCGGACAAGGCCATTCGTGCCCTGGTGCTCACCGGGAACGGCAAGGGCTTCTGCGCCGGCGGCGACGTGGCCGGCATGCAGCGCCGCATGGAGGCGCCCATCGGCGAGGTGGGCTTCAATGGCTGGAGCCGCCAGCAGCGGGTCCACTACACCGTGAAGCTGCTCCACACCATGCCCAAGCCCACCATCGCCGCGGTCAACGGTGCCGCGGCCGGGCTGGGTGCCGATACCGCGCTGTGCTGCGATTTCGTGCTGGCGTCCGAAGCGGCGTCGTTCTCCTGGTCCTATATCAACCGGGGCCTGATCCCGGACGGTGGCGGCATGTATTTCCTGCCGCGCCGCGTAGGGCTGTCGGCAGCGAAGGAACTGGTCTTCACGGGCCGCAAGGTCGAGGCGCAGGAGGCCGCGGCCCTCGGCATCGCGGACCGCCTGAGCAAGCCCGAAGCGCTGATCGACGATGCGCTGAGCTGGGCGGCGCAACTGAGCCAGGGCTCGGCTACCGCGATCGCGCTGGGCAAGAGCATCATGAACCAGTCCTTCGAACTGCCCGCCGACCAGGTCTTCGCCCAGGGCAGCCAGGCGCAGGGCATCTGCTACACCAGCACCGAGCATCGCGACTCCGTGCTGGCTTTCCTGAACAAGACCGCCAGCAACGCCTGACCACATGAATGCCATCCAAAGACTTGTCACGCCGCGCAGCGTTGCCGTGATTGGCGCATCCGCCGACCCCGCAAAGACTGCAGGCCGCCCGGTTTCCTACCTGCGCAAGCATGGGTTCAGCGGGGCGATCTACCCGGTCAACCCCAAGGTCGAGTCGATCGACGGGCTGCCTTGCTTTCCGGACATTGCCTCGCTGCCCGAAGTGCCGGACGTCGGCATCGTGCTGCTGGGCGCCGAGCGTGCGCACCTGGCCGTGCGCGACCTGGCGGCGCGCGGCGCCGGCGCGGCCATCGTGCTGGCGAGCGGCTATACCGAGACCGGCGCCGAGGGCGCGCGGCGCCAGGCTGAGCTGATCGAGGCGGCCGGCAGCATGCGCCTGCTGGGGCCCAATACCATCGGCCTGGTCAACCTGACCGACAACATCCCGCTGTCGGCCAGCGGCGCGCTGGAGATGGACCAGTTCCCGACCGGCAGCATTGGCGTGGTGTCGCAAAGCGGCGGCATCCTCGGTGCCTTGCTGTCGCGCGCCGCGGCACGCGGCATCGGCCTGTCCAAGCTGGTTTCGACCAGCAATGAAGTCGACCTGGATCTGGCCGACTTTATCGATTATCTGGCCGATGACGAGGCCACCCGCGTGATCGCGCTGTATGTCGAGAGCGTGCGCAACCCGGAGACGTTCCGCCGCGCGGCGCTGAAGGCGGCGCGCGCCGGCAAGCCGGTGGTGGCGTTCAAGATCGGCCGCTCCGAGAGTGGTGCGCGCGCCGCGGTGTCACATACCGGCGCGTTGGCCGGTACGGATCGCATGTATGACGCGCTCTTTGAGCAGGTCGGCGTGATTCGCGCGCAGACCTTCTCGGACCTGCTCGACATGCCCGCCGCCCTGGCTACCGGGCGCAAACTGACTGGCAATCGCGTTGCGATCCTGACCTCGACCGGCGGCGCCGGCACGCTGGTCTCCGACAGCCTGGGCGTGGCCGGCTTCGAGACCCCGGCCCCTGACGAAGCGACCGCGGCGAAGCTGCGCGCGCTGCAGAAGGGCGACCACGCGGCGCTCGACCGCAACCCGATCGACGTAACCCTGGCCGGGCTGCAGCCCGACCTGCTCCGCGCAGCGATCCGCATCCTGCTCGACAGCCCGAGCTACGACGCGGTCGCAGTCATCGTGGGCTCGTCCAGCCTGGCCATGCCAGACCTGATGGCCAATGCCATTCGCGACTGCCTGCCCCATAGCGACAAACCGGTGATTGCGTACGTGAGCCCGCATGCGCCGGAAGTCGCATCGCTGCTCAATCGCCGTGGCGTGCCGGCGTTTTCCGCGCCGGAGGCTTGCACGGTGGCGATCGACGCGATGCTGCGTGCCGGCAAGCTCGGCGCGGTCGACGAAGCGGGCACTCCCACGCTGCCGTTGCCCGATCTCACCTCCTATGGCACCGGCTCGCTCGACGAAGCCGCGGCCAAGACCTTGTTCGCCGGTTTCGGCGTACCGGTTGCGAAGGAGGTTGTGGTTGCCGATGGCGCCGAGGCGATGGCGGCGGCGCAAGCCTTCAGCGGCAATGTCGTGCTGAAGATCCTGTCGGCCGAGATCACCCACAAGAGCGATGTCGGCGGCGTGGCCGTCAATGTCCCGCCTGCGGAGGTGGGAAGCCGGCTGGCAAGAATGGCAAGCGACGTGCAGTCGGCCACGGGTATCGCGCCCCAACGCTTCCTGGTGCAGGAAATGGTCAAGGCCGGCGTCGAAGTGATCCTCGGTATGCACCGCGACGCGCTGGGCACCGCGATCCTGCTCGGCATGGGCGGCGTGACCGCGGAGCTGTTCGGCGATACCACGCTGCGGCTGCTGCCTGGCGAGCGCGGATTGAGCCGCGACGCCGCGCTGGCGATGATCGGGCGCCTGAAGACGGCCCCGCTGCTGCAGGGCTTCCGGGGCCGGCCGAAGGCGGATGTGGAAGCCCTGGCCGACGCGATCGTCGCCTTCTCGCGCATGGTCGCCACGCTTGGCGACCGGCTGGTCGAGGCGGAGATGAATCCCGTGTTCGTGCTGCCCGAAGGGCAGGGTGTGATGGCCGCCGATGGCGTGGCGGTGCTGGCCGGCAACGACAAGCCCTGACGAGACCCTGGCATGTGCAACGTGCGCGACGGTGTGTTGGTGACTTCGGTCGATGGGTGCGAGATCATCTGGCGAAGCTTTGGCGACGGCCCGGCGAGCGTGCTGTTGCATGGCGGCCATGGCAGCTGGCAGCACTGGACGCGCAATATCGGGCCGTTGTCCCGGAACCGCCGGCTGCTGGTGCCAGACATGCCGGGCTTTGGCGATTCCGGTGCGGCGCCGCGCGCCGATCTGCCTGGAGTCGTCGAGATCCTGGCCCGCTCGCTGGCCCAGCTATCACCTGGCCGTGTCGACCTGGTGGGCTTTTCCTTCGGCGCGCTGGTGGCGGTGCACCTTGCGACCCATGCGGGCCTTGGCGATATCGATGTCGGTCGCCTGGCGTTGCTCGGGCCGGCCGGCCATGGCGGTCCGCGCCGCATGACGCGGGCGCTGGTCGACTGGCGCCGCTGCCACGATCCGCACGCGCTTGCCGCGGCGATGCGCGACAATCTGGCGGCATTCATGATCGCCGATCCGGCCGCCATCGACAGCGAAGCCGTGGCCATCCACACGCGTGCCTGTCGTGCGACCCGCTTCCATAGCAAATCGATCTCGCGCGCAGGCGGATTGCAGCAGGCGCTGGCGCGCTTTCCCGGCCCGGTATTGATGATCTGGGGCGAAGCGGACGTGACCATGTCGCCCGAATCGATTGCCGGGATCGCCCGCGACTCGCGGCATGCATCAGCCGACGCGCCCGAAGTCAGTGTCAGCGTGGTGCCGGGCGCCGGCCATTGGGTCCAGTATGAGGCCCACCAACAAGTCAACCGGCTGCTGCAGGCATGGCTGCAGCAGCTCCCCGACACGCCGGCGCAGGCCGGCTGAGGAGAACCTATCTTGAACGCAACCGAGGCCTTTGGGCCGTTCTTCAGCATCATCAAGGCAGGACCGCTGCCAGCCGAGGTGATGCATCATGCGAAGCGCGCGCTGGTCGACTGGCATGCGGCGCTGTTCCCGGGCATCGGCACCGATGCGGTCCAGCGCCTGCAGCGCGTGCTGGAAGAGGAGCTTGGCCGCGGCAACGCCACCCTGCCAATGGGGCAACGCGCCACGGCGCGCGCCGCGGCGCTGCTCAATGGCGCTGCCGCCCACGCTGCCGAGATCGATGACAGTTTCCGTGATGCCATGTACCACCCCGGCGCCGCCACCATCGCCGCCGCCATTGCTGCGGCACAGGACGCGGGCGCCAGCGGCGAGACGCTGCTCAAGGGCATCGTCGTCGGCTATGAGGTTTCAACGCGCATCGGCGTCGTGCTGGGCCGGGCGCACTATCGCTTCTGGCACAGCACCGCGACTGTCGGCACGTTTGGCGCGGCGGCCGCCGCGGCGTTTATCCATGGGGCGAGCGAGGAGCAGCTTGCCCACGCGCTGGCGACCGCGGCGACCTTCGCCGCCGGACTGCAGCAGGCGTTCCGCATGGACTCGATGTCCAAGCCGCTGCACGCAGGCCGCGCAGCGGAGGGCGGATTGCTGGCCGCCCGCGCCGCCATTGCCGGCATCACCGGTTCGCTCGATGTGCTCGACGGTGAGACCGGCATGGGGCGAGCGATGTCGGACGGCCCTGACTGGAACGGGCTGGCATCGACGCTTGGGCAAGACTTCCATATTTGCCGGCTGACCTTCAAGAACCACATTGGCTGCGGCCATACCTTTGCGGCAATCGACGGCGCGCTGGCGCTGAAAGCGAAGCTGGGCATCGACACCGCCCAGATCCGTCGCATCCGCGTCGCCACGTATCGCCCGGCGCTGGATATCGCCTGCTATCTCGACCCCAGGAGCGAGAACGAAGCCAAGTTCAGCCTCAAGTTCATCGTCGCCGCCGCCCTGGTGCATGGCAGCGTGCGCTTGTCGGCCTACACGCCGGAACGGTTGTGGGACAGCGAGACGCGCCGGCTGATGGACTGCATGACTGTCGAGGTCGATCCTGAAATCGACGGCTGGTTTCCTGGCAAGCGCGCGGCAAGGATTGAGATCGAAACCCTGGACGGGGCCACGGCAGACTACTTGCAGCCAAATCGCAAGGGCGATCCGGAGGACCCGCTGTCCGACGCTGACCTCGGCGGCAAGCTGATCGAACTGGCAGCGCCGGTGATAGGCGCCGATGGCGCGCGCCGGCTGGCGCAGAAGATCTGGCACGTCGAGACGGAGCCGGTGGTCAGCCTGTTTGGCTGAGCAGCGGCGCTCCGGCGCCAACGCGGTCACCGGCATGACGAACACAAGCGGTGTAGGACAAGGAGATCGGCATCGAGTAGCATTGCCTGCGGCGGGTGCAACCTCAGCAAATGCATGCACCGGACGCCGCTTTCCAGAACGGTCACTGGTGCGCAGTGATCCCCTGTCATGCCAAACAGCACCGTCAACATCGAACGGATCAAACCAGGCCAAGGCAAGGCGACGCCCAACCGCTCGCTCGAACGTGGCATTGCCGTACTGCGCGCCTTCCGCGCCGGCGCGTCCATGCTCGGCAACAGCGAGATTGCCGAGCGCACCGGCTTGTCCCGCTCGACCGTCAGCCGCCTGACGCAGTCGCTGATTGAGACCGGCATGCTCGAGTATGTCCCGCAGTGCCGGGCCTACCGGCTGGGTGTGCCGGTCCTCAGCATGGCGCATGCCATGCGCGACGGCTCGCAGGTTCTCAGGGTCGCGGCGCCGATGATGGCCGAGGTTGCCATGCGGCACAAGATCAATGTCGGACTGGCGGTGGCGGAGGGAGATGAGATGATTTACCTGGAGTCGTTCCGCTACAACCGGCGCCAGTCACTGCGCACGGTGGTGAGCGGGCAGCGCATCCCGATGGCGCTGACCTCTCTCGGCCGCGCGCACCTCGCAACGCTGGCACCTGAGGCGTTCAACGCGATGATGAGGGCCATGGCCGACAAGAACCGCGGCCGCGGCTGGGGGGAGCTGCGACGCGAAATCGATGCTGCGGTGTCTTCCGTGCATGAGAAAGGCTACTGCGTCGCGTCATGGCAGCCTCAGGTTGTGGCCATGGCAACACCATTGCGATTTGACGAATATGCCGTCCATGTATTGAACGTCAGCGTATCCACGCACCAGGATGCCGGTGCTGTCGAGGCGGCGCTGGCCAAGCCACTGATGGAACTTGCAGCGGCGATACAGGAGCGGATGCCGCGCGTGGAGTAGGGGCGCTGCGGTATCGAGATCCGCGCCGGCTTTCGCCCCATGTCAAAGGCCGGGCTCCCCGTTATTGGTCCCAAGATTGTTGTCCGGTCTTTGGGGTTGAGCCTCACGCATCAGGCGCAGCCCGGCGTAGCCGCCAGGCATGGTCATCCGCCGTAACCCAGGCGGGGACAAGATGGGCTCGCAAGGTGTCGCTCGAACCAGCCTATCGTGAGTGCCGCGATGTCTTCCAGGGCCCTGCGGTCTTCAAATCCGCGGCCGCTGGTCGGGATGAGCCTCAGTTGCCGCGGACAATGCATCTGCTCGAATGCAAGATTGTTGATCTGGATGTCTTTCGGATTGCCGCTGGCACATATCAGCAAGGCAGGGATTTCAAGCTGCCGCAGGGTTGCGCTGCCCGCGAGATCCAGCCGCCCCGCAACACAGGCCACGGCGCTGAGTTGCGTCGCGCCGCACGCGGCTGAGCGCAAGGCTGCCGCCGCTGCGGTGCCGGTACTTAGCAGGCCCACAGGCAAGCTTGCGCAAGGGGTCCCAGTACGCAGGAAGCTCAAGGTCTGGTCCAGTCTTGCCACCAGCTCATCGACCTCCGATTCCGGTGCGTCGTCGACGCGGCTGTCAGGCTGCAGGTCTACGAGCATGGTGGCGAATCCTTTCGCGCGCAGCTTGCGTGCCAGGTAATTGCTGCGGGCTGCACGGCGTTGCGCGCCACCGGCATACACCATCACCGCGACGCCGACCGGGTTCGGGGCCGTTTCGAGCATGGCCCGCAGCCGAGTGGTCTGATACGGAATCAGCATCGCCTTGCTCAACGACGGCACGCCCGCCACCGCACCTGGCCGGGCACGGGTCCGGGGCTGCGTTGGCGGTATCCCTGTCAACTGTCGCACGCGGTCGTCGCTGACCAGCTGGAACTCATGATAGAAGTGCGCGAGGTTTTCGATGCGGTCCGGAGTATCCAGGCAGATGACTTCGTCGGCCAGGGCGCGGACCCGGTCCAGCCCGGCTGGGGTGGCGATCGGGAGTGCGCATATGAGCCGGGCAGGTTGCCGCTTGCGCAGGCTGGCGAGGGCCGCATACATCGTTGCGCCGCTCACCAGGCCGTCATCCACGACGATCACCACGCGACCGCCCGGATCCGCCAGCTTGCGGACCGGCGTATACACGGCGCGCTGCCTGCGAAGCTGGTCGAACTGGGCATCACGCTGGCTGTCGGCGCCGCCATTTGCGTCCATTGCGTCCGTGCACCATGTCGCGCCAGAGTCGTCCAGTGCTACGCCAGGAACGATCCTGCGCGCCATCACCAGGTCGAAGTCAGCGCCCAGTGCGTCGGCCACAACACGCCCGACCGGCACGCCGCCGCGCGGAATCGCCAGCACCAGGGCATCGGTTCCCCGATACGCGCGCAACGCCCAGGCGAGCTCCGAGCCCGCATGCTCACGCGCCTGAAAACGTGTCTGGTAACGGCTCATCGATCTATCTGCCAGGGATCTATTGACGGACTTTCAGGACGGCGGCGCCGGTAAGCCGGCCCTCGCGCAGGTCGGCCAGTGCTTCGTTGGCCTGCTCCAGCGGATACGCGGTGGTGTGCGTATGCAGCGGCGTCCGGGCGGCGATATCCATCAGCGCGATGCCGTCGGCACGCGTGAGGTTGGCTACGGAACACAGGCGCCTTTCTTCCCAAAGCAGCTGGTAAGGCATGCTTGGGATATCGCTCATATGAATTCCGCCACAGACCACGATGCCACCCTTGTCCACGGCGCGCAGCGCCTTGGGCACCAGCGCGCCCACCGGGGCGAAAATCAGCGCGGCGTCCAGCGGCACGGGCGACTCGAGCTCGCTCGAGCCGGCCCAGCACGCACCGGATTGGTAGGCGAGTTGCTGGGCGCCTGCGTCGCCCGTGCGGGTGAAGGCGTAGACTTCGCGGCCTTGCGCCACCGCGATCTGCGTCACCAGGTGGGCGGCGGCGCCGAAGCCGTAGATGCCGACGCGCTGCGCATGGCTGGCTGCGCCCGCCATGCGCAGCGTCCGGTAGCCGATCAGGCCCGCGCAGAGTAGTGGCGCGGCGTGTTCGTCATCGTAGCCGGGCGGAATCCGGAAGCAATAGCCGCTGTCGGCAACAACGTACTCCGCATAGCCGCCATCGCGGGTATAGCCAGTGAACAGCGGTGCGTCGCAAAGATTCTCGTGATGACGCAGGCAGTAGCGACAATGGCCACAGCTATGTCCGAGCCAGGGCACACCGACGCGGTCCCCCGGCTTGAAGACGGTGACACCGGCGCCGCACGAATCCACCTGTCCGACGATTTCATGTCCCGGGATGAGCACCGGCTTGGGATGGCGCAGGTCGCCGTCGGCGATATGCAGGTCGGTCCGGCACACCCCGCAAGCTCCCACGGCAATGCGAAGTTCGCCGGGCCCCGGTTCGGCAACCGGCAAGTGGTGGAGGCGCAGCGGCAGGCCTGCGCCCTCGAAGACCATTGCACGCATGGTTTGGTGGGGCATGGCGCGCCTAACCTTCGACTTCGCTGCGGACCAGGAGCACGGGCTTGCTGGTCTTGGCAAGCACGCCTTCCGACACGCTGCCCATCAGCAGGCGCCGGACGCCGCGGCGGCCGTGGGTGCCAAGCACGATCAGGTCGGCATTCCACGCATCGGCTTCGGTGACAATGGTCAACGAGATCCGGCCCGGCGCCACCGGCTTTTCATCCAGTTTCACCGAATTGCGCACGCCTGCTTCGCTGAGCCTGGCTGAGGCGGCATCCAGTGCCTTGCGGCCGTGCGCGGTGATGTTGTCGACCAGTTCTTTTGGATTGAAGTAACTGGCCTCGAAGAACACATCGCTGTCGTCTACCACGAACAGCGCCTTGACCTCGGCCCCGGTTGCCTTGGCGATGATGATGGCCTGGCTCAGTGCCAGGTCGGAAGAACGGCTGCCATCGACGGCGAGCAGGATGCGCTGGTACATGATGGATCTCCTGAAGGGCAAGGGTGTGCTCGATGTTGCGATTCGCTGCATTCAGCGTAGGCGCCGGCCTCGATATGCGCTTGAGATAGGTCAACCCGAAGGGGCAGGCGCCGCGAGAAACTGACCGCAGACAGAAGTGATGGCCGCATGGCTTGACGGTTTTACATACCTTGTTCGCAGTAGCCTCCACCGCACATCAGGACGAACTTGAGCCATGTCGCCGCATGGCTGGCCCGTTGATCCGGGTCAAGCGCCGGTCGGCCTTGCTGCCTAGACTGGTCTGTAGTTGAGGGGGAGGGCGATCATGGCTTACGACAGCATCCTCGTGCATCTGGACAGCAGTCCGCAGGCACGGCAGCGGCTCGAAGTGGCGGGGCGACTTGCGGCGGCCAGCCAGTGCCGGCTGATCGGCATGTACGCAGGTTTCATTCCCGATCCTGCCTGGTTCTACCTCATGGACGGCGCGCAGCAATATGTCGCGGACGATCTGGCCCGGCGCAAGCAGGTCAGGGAAGACGTCCGCGCGCAGTTTCTGGCTGCAACCCAGGCCATGCCGGTGCGCGCGGAGTGGCGCGCCGCGGAGCAGGGGGCGGTGGCATCAGTGCTGCGCGAGGCCCGCGAGGCCGGCCTGGTCGTTGCCGGCCAGTACGACCCCGGCAATACGGAAGGTCCGGTGGCCCGGCAACTGCTGGAATCGCTGCTGCTGGAGACCGGCCGACCGACGCTCGTGGTGCCGTGCGCGGGCACGTTTCCATCGCTGGGTACGCGCGTGATCGTGGCGTGGAATGGCAGCCGCGAGGCGGCGCGGGCGCTTCACGACGCCGTGCCGCTGATGGCCGGCGCGCAGGCGCGCATTTTTTGCGCACAGACCGCGGCCAAGGAGGCCAGAGCCGACGCCACCCCGGTCGGCCACGCCGCACGCGTGCTGGAGCGCCACGGCGTCGCCGTGGAAATCGAACACGGTCCCGGTGGGGCTGACCTGACCATCGGCGAACTCATCCTTTCGCGCGCGGCGGATTTCGATGCCGACCTGATCGTGATGGGTGCCTACGGACACGGTCGCATGCGGGAGCTGGTGCTCGGCGGTGTCACGCGTACGCTGCTTGACTCGATGACGGCACCGGTGCTGTTTTCACGATGATGCAAGGTCAAACCAAAGAGTGGAATCACCTCATGGACTTCAGAACCATCCTTGTCGACCTGAGCGAAGATGCTGCACGGTCCGCGCGCATTGAAACGGCAGCACGGCTTGCCGAAAAGTCCGGCGGCAGCGTGGTCGGACTGACGGCAACAGGAACGCACCTGGAGCCGTTTCGCGGGGCGGGCGAAGAAGCCGGGCAATACGGCGTGCTTGCCGCGAACCATTTGCACAAGCTGGCTGCGGCTCACAGGAACGCACTCGAAACGCTGACCGGGCAAGTGTCGCCGGCCATTCCCAGCCGGCACATCGTTGTCGAAGCCGAGTCTGGCTGGGCGCTTGCCGACGAGGGCCGCTTCGCCGATCTCATCCTGCCCGCAGCGCCCTCGGCGCAGGCCGATGTGCCGGCTTTGCTGGCCGGGGTCGCGGAGTACGCAATGCTCAATGCAGGCCGGCCCATCCTGCTGGTGCCGGGCGCGTCCGGCCCGCGACTTGGCGGCCATGTCGCCATCGCATGGAACGGCGGCCGGGAGGCCGCGCGCGCGGTCGCGGACGCACTGCCGTGGCTTGTGCATGCCAGCGCCGTTACCGTCCTGGTGGTCAGCGCTGGCAAGTACAGCGCTGCCGGTGAGAAAGAGGCCTATCGTGACAGCGCCGATCGGCTGACAGCATGGCTGCTCAGCCATGGCATCCGCGCCAGTCTGCTGGTCGGAGAGGGCGATCCCGACCACGTTCTGCCACAGCTTGCGGCCAAGGTTCAGGCCGGCCTGCTGGTCGCCGGCGGCTATGGCCGCTCCCGGCTGAGGGAGCTGGTGCTGGGCGGCACCACCCGCGCCCTGCTGCGGCAGTCAGGCTTGCCTGTCTTCATGTCGCACTGAGGCGAACCCTCCCGGTACCTCAAGCCACGCGCCGCCCAGGCATCAGCCCGCCATATTCCTTCCCCAAAAACTCCGCCGTGTGCTCCAGCAGATAGGCGCGGCAGCTCTCGCTCGCCGGTGACAAACGCTTGCTGGACATATGCGCGACATGCCAGATGCGCTCGATCGGCGTACCGGTCACGTCCAGCAGCGCGATCTCGCCGGTGCGCAGTTCCAGCGACAGCGTGTGCAGCGACAACAGGCTGATGCCCATGCCGGCCATCACCGCCTGCTTGATCGGATGCCCGCCGCCAAAGCGTGGCCGTCTCTGACCGACCCTGAACCGCCTTTCGGACGCAAGACGGCGCAACGACCGCTTCCGACGTACAACCGCCGCCGGTCGCTGAACTCAATGGCACCCAGCACTGATCAAGTGGAGGGCACCGGGCCAACCCCAAGGATCTCCACAGATCGACAATTGAATCGAACGTCAAAGCCGGCGAGGGGCCTCATATCAAAGCTAAAGCGACCATTGTCTTGCCTCGATATAACGATCTCGTCCAGCCATGCACCGCCAGACAGTTCATTGAGATTGATGTCGGTCTCGGCTATATCTCGGCATAGGAATTCAACGATCCGATCTTCCCTTGAGCCCGTCCACTTTGGATTGTCCTGGCCGCCATGCCGTACTGCAATAGTTGCATCAGCCACATACCCGCCTGCTTCTTCAGCAATCCTAATGCAGAAGGTGACAACCTCAGAATCGTGAAAGGCTGGCCAGTAGCCAAACGCATTCAGGACCAACTGGCTGTTCTGTACCAACGTCTGACCCGACTCACCTCCGGAACTGTCTACGCCCATCGCTCACCTCCAAAGTCTAGAAATTGCTTCGCCCCTCCCGTACTCGGCGGCTATCCAGATATATTTGGCAATTGAAGCATAACGAGGGCTGGCCAGCTTGCGCTTGCGTTGGAGAGGGCGCCTATCCACCGGCGATGCCGAAGATGAGTGTCGATATCATCTACCGTGCCTCAGCCGCCATGGTGCCACACTACTTGCAATGACTTTGAATAAGGTGTCGGACATTGCGACGACGTGAGTTCGATCGCTCGGTCGCATGCGGCTGAGCTCGAATACGATACTGAGGTTAGCCCCATCACTTGCGACACCAAGTAGCTCTCGCATCAGCCGTGTTCCGGCCTCCCACTCTTCGTCGGATGGCTCCACGTGAGATTGGATATGAACGAAACAAACTCGCCCATTTGGTCTCAATGCCACGTGATCAATCCATGTACATGCAGGCCATATGACTTCGAAGATGCCCAATTGAATACCTGGCAATCGTTGGGCGATTAACTCTTCCGCGGTTTGCATGACCCTCCTTCGCATTGTTACCGCCATGACGGCTCTGAACCTGCATTGATGTATGCAGGACGTCAGAAGCGACTTGCGTTACCCGCCAGGAAACTGCGGCCGTCTCTGACCGACCCTCAGCCGCCTTTCAGATCCGAGAGACCGTAACGACTGATTCCGAGGTGCAACCGCCGATCGCCGGGCAACTTCGCCGGTCGCTAAGAACTTGTAATGCGGAATTGTTCGCTTCCTAGCCATTGGGCCAACCGGTCCCACATTGCTGGGCCATTCGTCCAGACATCAACAAGATCTCCTTCCCAGAAATAAACGGTAGCGATTCGCGCTACGTATAGGTAAGCACTCATTCCGCATTGGACCACCCGGAAACAACACTCAAACATTTCATCGACTTCACTGGCGTCGAATACCATGCCCCAAGCATCGAATGGGTTGCCAGAAGTTTTCGATTCCAGGTCAATCAGTCTTGAATTCTCATGCTCCGCATACCGCGACCAGTCGGTAACCTGAAACAGGCAGGTTCGCGGTGATCCAAGAAGAGTACGGATGCAATCAATCGTCTGGGAGACACCCCCGTCGGCTTTCGAAATGGCAAACTGAATATATGAGGCTGGGCTAAATTCCTTTCCCCCATACGGGTTTTCGCGGCAACCTTCACGCTTCAACCATGCCGAACATTCGGATGGAGAGAGAGCTTTCATGTCATCACCCCACGGGGGCTGAGCCGCAGATGCCACCGGCTGCTAGCATACGTCTAATCAGTGCCTTCAATCTCCTATAGGCTAACGAGGAGCGGCAGGCATGTGCGTGCGTTAGAGTACACATAAAACTAGTCGACGGTTGCGTAGCGTGCCGCGAGCCGGACACATGAGGCGAAGTGCTTGGGCGGCTTTGTTGATACACCGGCCGTTCGGGCGGCTTGGTCAAGGAGCGAACGAGTGACGCTTCATGGCCGACAAGGGACGGTCCAGCCAGCCCAACGTTGTATCAGGCGTCCAAAGTAAATAACCGCAGCCGAAGCTGCGGTTATCCTTCATTCCCCAGTATGACCAACCGCCATCAGGACTGCCCTCGTAGCGGCCGCGCCAGACATTCGCCTCAGTCCGAGGGGAAATGCTCCGCAGCAGTCCGATCAAGCTGCGGCTTGATCAAGAGGATTCGCAATTCTCTCTAGCCTTTGTCATCCGAAGGCCTTCACCAGCCGCCGCTGCCCAGTGGGTTCCGACCGGGACGGGACGGATGGCTCTCTAATCCCAGCCAACCCTCCTGGAACCTCAGGCCACCCGCCGCCCGGGCATCAGCCCCCCGTACTCCCTCCCCAAAAACTCCGCAGTGTGCTCCAGCAAATAGGCGCGGCAGCTCTCGCTGGCCGGCGACAAACGCTTGCTGGACATATGCGCAACATGCCAGATGCGCTCGATCGGCGTGCCGGCCACGTCCAGCAGCCCGATCTCGCCGGTGCGCAGCTCCAGTCCCAGCGTGTGCAGCGACAACAGGCTGATGCCCATGCCGGCCATCACGGCCTGCTTGATGGTCTCGTTGCTGCCCAGGGTGATCACCTTGGCCGGCGTGAACAGGTGGTCCCGGAACATGTACTCCGCCACGGTGCGGGTGCCTGAACCCGGTTCGCGCAGCAGGAAGGTCTCGTGACGCAGTTCCTGCAGGTCGAACCCCTTTGCATCGTGTAACGGGTGCCGCGGCGAGGCCACCAGCACGTGCGGATGCGCGGCGATGGGTTCCGACACCGCATCCAGTTCGCGCGGCGGGCGGCCCATCAGCGCGAGGTCGATGGCGTTGTCCTGCAGCAGCCGCAGCAGCGTTTCCCGGTTGCCTTCGGCGATGCGCAGATCCACGCCCGGGTGCAGCGCGGTAAAGCCGGCCAGCAGCTTGGGGGCGAAGTACTTCGACGTGCTGATCAGCCCGATCGTGATCGAGCCCTGCTCGACGTCCTTGACCGCCTGCAAGCCTTCCTCGGCGTCCTTGACCTCGCCGAGGATCCGGGACGCATGGTGCAGCAGGCGGTCGCCGGGCTCGGTCAGCGTGAGCTGCCCCTTGACCCGCTCGAACAGCGCCATGCCGACCACGGATTCAAGCTGCTTGACCTGCATCGAGACCGCAGGCTGGGTCAGGTGCAGTTCTTCGGCCGCGCGCACGAAGCTGGCGTGCCTGGCCACGGTGACGAAGATCTGCAACTGGCGAAGGGTAAGGGCGCGCAGGAAGGACGACATGGGCGGTTGGGGGCGGCTTTGGATGGTCCCGTGATGTGCAGCTTGGTCCGCACTTAAGGGATTGCTTATACAGGGGCTAAGAATATCTGAATTTACCTTATGTGGGTGGGCTTATATCTTTGCATCAACGCAGCAGCCAAGACGCTCAACCACGCAAGGAGACAAGCATGAACGCACCTGAATCGGTCCAAGCCAAGCCGCGCAAGCGCTACGACGCCGGCGTCATGAAGTACAAGGAAATGGGGTACTGGGACGGCGACTACGAGCCCAAGGATACCGACCTGCTGGCGCTGTTCCGCATCACGCCGCAGGACGGCGTGGATCCGGTCGAGGCCGCCGCCGCGGTTGCCGGCGAGTCCTCCACCGCCACCTGGACGGTGGTGTGGACCGACCGCCTGACCGCCTGCGACATGTACCGTGCCAAGGCCTACCGGGTCGACCCGGTGCCCAACAACCCCGAGCAGTTCTTCTGCTACGTGGCCTATGACCTGTCGCTGTTCGAGGAAGGCTCGATCGCCAACCTGACCGCGTCGATCATCGGCAACGTCTTCAGCTTCAAGCCGATCAAGGCGGCGCGCCTGGAAGACATGCGCTTCCCGGTCGCCTACGTGAAGACCTTCGCCGGCCCGTCCACCGGCATCATCGTCGAGCGCGAGCGCCTGGACAAGTTCGGCCGTCCGCTGCTGGGCGCCACCACTAAGCCCAAGCTGGGCCTGTCGGGCCGCAACTACGGCCGCGTGGTGTATGAGGGCCTGAAGGGCGGGCTGGACTTCATGAAGGATGACGAGAACATCAACTCGCAGCCCTTCATGCACTGGCGCGACCGCTTCCTGTTCGTGATGGACGCGGTCAACAAGGCCTCGGCCGCCACCGGCGAGGTCAAGGGCAGCTACCTCAACGTGACCGCCGGCACCATGGAAGAGATGTACCGGCGTGCCGAGTTCGCCAAGTCGCTGGGCTCGGTCATCATCATGATCGACCTGATCGTCGGCTGGACCTGTATCCAGTCCATGAGCAACTGGTGCCGCCAGAACGACATGATCCTGCACCTGCACCGCGCGGGCCATGGCACCTACACCCGGCAGAAGAACCACGGCGTGTCGTTCCGCGTGATTGCCAAATGGCTGCGCCTGGCCGGTGTCGACCACATGCACACCGGCACCGCGGTGGGCAAGCTGGAAGGCGATCCGCTGACCGTGCAGGGCTACTACAACGTCTGCCGCGATGCCTACACCCATGCCGACCTGTCGCGCGGGCTGTTCTTCGACCAGGACTGGGCTTCGCTGCGCAAGGTGATGCCGGTGGCCTCGGGCGGCATCCACGCCGGCCAGATGCACCAGCTGATCAGCCTCTTCGGCGACGACGTGGTGCTGCAGTTCGGTGGCGGCACCATCGGCCACCCGCAGGGCATCCAGGCCGGCGCCACCGCCAACCGCGTTGCGCTGGAAGCGATGGTGCTGGCGCGCAACGAAGGCCGCGACATCCTCAACGAAGGGCCGGAGATCCTGCGCGATGCCGCGCGCTGGTGCGGACCGCTGCGGGCTGCGCTCGATACCTGGGGCGACATCAGCTTCAACTACACGCCGACCGACACCTCGGACTTCGCGCCCACCGCGTCGGTGGCCTGAGCCCTGGCGCGACGCCACCAAAGCACGACGAGCGAACCCAAAGAACGAGAGGACATCATGCGTATTACTCAAGGCACTTTCTCCTTCCTGCCCGACCTCACCGACGCGCAGATCACCAGCCAGCTTGAATACTGCCTGAACCAGGGCTGGGCGGTCGGCATCGAGTACACCGACGACCCGCATCCGCGCAATACCTACTGGGAGATGTTCGGCCTGCCGATGTTCGACCTGCGCGATGCCGCCGGCATCCTGCTGGAGATCAACAACGCGCGCAGCACCTTCCCCAACCACTACATCCGCGTCACGGCCTTCGATTCGACGCATACGGTGGAGTCGGTGGTGATGTCGTTCATCGTCAACCGTCCTGCGGACGAGCCCGGCTTCCGCCTGGTGCGACAGGAAGAGCCCGGCCGCACCATGCGCTACTCGATCGAGAGCTACGCTGTGCAGGCACGCCCCGAGGGCAGCCGCTACTGAGCGGCGCCGGCGATTTCCTGACTGTGCAATCCCACGGTTGCGCCGCCGCAAGGCCGCGCACCGGGGGGGAGTTGCGCCTCGAATCTTTCGAGCCGGATGCTCGATTGATCCTCACGGAGCCTGCCATGTCCGCACCTGAAACGACCGCACCGCTGCAGCCGCCGGCCGCTCCGGCCGGATCGCTGGCCGAGTCGCTGGCCAGCTCGGGCATCACCGAGCTGCTGGCCCAGCTTGACCGCGAGCTGATCGGGCTGAAGCCGGTGAAAGCGCGCATCCGCGATATCGCCGCCTTGCTGCTGGTGGACAAGCTGCGCGCCGCGCGCGGCTTCAGCGCCGGTGCGCCCAGCCTGCATATGTGCTTCACCGGCAATCCCGGCACCGGCAAGACCACCGTGGCCATGCGCATGGCGCAGATCCTGCACCAGCTGGGCTACGTGCGCCGCGGCCACCTGGTGGCGGTGACCCGCGACGACCTGGTCGGCCAGTACATCGGCCATACCGCGCCCAAGACCAAGGAGATCCTGAAGAAGGCCATGGGCGGGGTGCTCTTCATCGACGAGGCCTACTACCTCTACCGCCCGGAGAACGAGCGCGACTACGGCCAGGAGGCCATCGAGATCCTGCTGCAGGTGATGGAGAACAACCGCGACGACCTGGTGGTGATCCTGGCCGGCTACAAGGACCGCATGGACCGTTTCTTCGAGTCCAACCCGGGCATGTCCTCGCGCGTTGCCCACCATGTCGATTTCCCCGACTACCAGCTCGACGAGCTGCGCCAGATCGCCGACCTGATGCTGTCCGAGATGCAATACCGCTTCGACGACGAAAGCCGGGCCGTGTTTGCCGACTACCTGGCCCGGCGCATGGCGCAGCCGCACTTTGCCAATGCCCGCAGCGTGCGCAATGCGCTGGACCGCGCGCGCCTGCGCCATGCCTCGCGCCTGCTGGACGATGCCGGCGCGGTCGTCGACGACCGTACCCTGACCACCATCACCGCGTCTGACCTGCTTGCCAGCCGCGTGTTTTCGAAGGCCGCGCCGGACGCACGGACGCCGGCCAAGGAGTAAGCCATGCAAGCCCTGATTTTCGATGTCGACGGCACCCTGGCCGATACCGAAAGCGCGCATCTGCAAGCCTTCAATGCCGCCTTCGCGGAGGTCGGCCTGGACTGGTACTGGGACGCGCCGCTCTATACGCGCCTGCTCAAGGTGGCCGGCGGCAAGGAGCGCCTGATGCATTACTGGCGCATGGTCGACCCGGAAGAGGCCCGCGGCTGCAAGGTGAAGGAAACCATCGACGCCGTGCACGCCATCAAGACCCGCCACTATGCCGAGCGCGTCGGGGCGGGCGGCCTGCCGCTGCGCCCGGGCATTGCCCGCCTGATCGACGAGGCCGGCGAGGCCGGGCTCCCGCTGGCGATTGCCACCACCACCACGCCGGCCAACCTCGACGCGCTGCTGCAGGCGCCGCTTGGCGCCGACTGGCGCCGTCGCTTTGCCGCCATCGGCGACGCCGGCACCACGGCCATCAAGAAGCCGGCGCCCGATGTCTACCTGGCGGTGCTGGAGCGGCTGGGCCTGGAAGGCGGTGACTGCCTGGCGATCGAGGACTCGGCGAACGGCCTGCGCGCCGCCCGGGCGGCCGGCATTCCCACCGTGGTCACGCCCACCGCGTTCAGCGCGCAGGACTCCTTCGAGGGCGCGCTGCTGGTGCTGCCGCATCTTGGCGATCCCGGCGAGCCCATGCCCCAGCACGTGCCCGGCGCGGCAAACCGCTGGGCCGACCTTGCCGCGTTGCGCGCCTGGCACCACGGCACCCTGATCGAGGCAACCTGACATGCATGCCACTGAACCCAACACCGGCCATGGCAGCCAGCGTGCCATCCGCCTGGCGCCATCCATCCTGTCGGCCGATTTCGCGCGCCTGGGCGAAGAGGTGTGCGCGATCGAGGCCGGCGGCGCAGACCTGGTGCACTTCGATGTGATGGACAACCACTATGTGCCCAACCTGACCATCGGCCCGCTGGTGTGCGAGGCAATCCGGCCGCTGGTCTCCATCCCCATCGACGTGCATCTGATGGTGGAACCGGTCGATGCGCTGATCCCGCTGTTCGCCAAGGCCGGCGCCAACATCATCAGCTTCCATCCGGAGGCGAGCCGCCATGTCGACCGCACCATCGGCCTGATCCGCGACCACGGCTGCAAGGCAGGCCTGGTGCTCAACCCGGCCACGCCGCTGGGCTGGCTGGACCATACGCTGGACCAGCTCGACCTGGTGCTGCTGATGAGCGTGAACCCGGGCTTTGGCGGCCAGGCCTTCATTCCGGGCGTGCTGGACAAGGTGCGCCAGGCACGCGCGCGCATCGACCGGCAGGTGGACGCCGGCGGGCGGCCGGTCTGGCTGGAGATCGACGGCGGCGTCAAGGCCGACAACATTGCCGCGATCGCGCGAGCGGGCGCCGACACCTTCGTTGCCGGCAGCGCCGTGTTCGGCGCGCCCGATGCCGACGGCGGCTACTCGAGCATCCTTTACCGCTTGCGCGAGGCCGCCACGGTCACGTAGCCCGCCCCGCACCGGCACCACACAAGAATGCATAGCCAATCTATAGGAGACCTGTCATGCCTGAAGTCCAAAGGATGACCCTGACGCAGTTCCTGATCGAGGAACGCCGCCGCTATCCGGATGCCAGCGGCGGCTTCAACGGCCTGATTCTCAACGTCGCCATGGCCTGCAAGGAAATCGCGCGCGCGGTTGCCTTCGGCGCGCTGGGGGGCTTGCACGGCAAGGCCAGCAATCAAGCCGGAGAAGCAGGGGCCGTCAACGTGCAGGGCGAAATCCAGCAGAAGCTGGACGTGCTGAGCAATACCACCTTCCTGCGCGTCAACGAGTGGGGCGGGTACCTGGCCGGCATGGCGTCGGAGGAGATGGAGGCGCCTTACCAGATCCCGGATCACTACCCGCGCGGCAAGTACCTGCTGCTGTTCGATCCGCTCGACGGCTCATCCAACATCGACGTCAATGTCTCGGTGGGCAGCATCTTCTCGGTGCTGCGCGCGCCTGAGGGCGCAAGCGCCGTCACCGAGCAGGATTTCCTGCAGCCCGGCAGCGCCCAGGTGGCGGCCGGCTACGCGCTCTACGGTCCCACCACCATGCTGGTGCTGACCGTGGGCAATGGCGTCAACGGCTTCACGCTCGATCCCAACCTGGGCGAGTTCTTCCTCACGCACCCCAACCTGCAGGTGCCGGCCGATACCCAGGAATTTGCCATCAATGCGTCGAACAGCCGCTTCTGGGAAGCGCCGGTGCAGCGCTACATCGCCGAGTGCATGGCCGGCAAGAGCGGGCCGCGCGGCAAGGATTTCAATATGCGCTGGATCGCGTCGATGGTGGCCGAGGCGCACCGCATCCTGATGCGTGGCGGCGTCTTCATGTACCCGCGCGACTCCAAGGATCCCGCCAAGCCGGGCCGCCTGCGCCTGCTGTACGAGGCCAATCCGATTGCCTTCCTGATGGAGCAGGCTGGCGGGCGCGCCAGCACGGGCCGGCAGACGCTGATGTCGGTGGCGCCGGGTGCGCTGCACCAGCGCATTGGCGTGATCTTCGGCTCGCGCAATGAAGTGGAACGGATCGAGGGCTACCACACCGACCAGACCGATCCCGACCTTCCGAGTCCCCTGTTCAACGAGCGCAGCCTGTTCCGCGCGTCTGCCTGAGGTGCCTGGCCATGTCAGAACGTTATCCCATTATCGCCATCACCGGCTCCTCGGGCGCCGGTACCACGTCGGTGACCCGTACCTTCGAGAACATCTTCCGCCGCGAGGGCGTGAAGTCAGTGGTGATCGAAGGCGACAGCTTCCACCGCTATGACCGCGCCGAGATGAAGGTCAAGATGGCCGAGGCCGAGCGCACCGGCAATATGAACTTCAGCCACTTCGGCGAGGAGAACAACCTGTTCGGCGAGCTGGAGAACCTGTTCCGCTCCTATGCCGAAACCGGCACGGGCATGCACCGGCACTACCTGCATAGCCCGGAGGAAGCCGCGCCGTTCGGGCAGGAACCCGGCACCTTCACGCAGTGGGAGCCGCTGCCGGCCGATACCGATCTGCTGTTCTACGAGGGCCTGCACGGCGGCGTGGTCACCGATTCGGTCAATGTCGCCCAGTATCCCAACCTGCTGATCGGCGTGGTCCCTGTCATCAACCTGGAATGGATCCAGAAGCTCTGGCGCGACAAGAAGCAGCGCGGCTATTCGACCGAGGCCGTGACCGACACCATCCTGCGCCGCATGCCGGACTACGTGAATTACATCTGCCCGCAGTTCTCGCGCACGCATGTGAACTTCCAGCGCGTGCCGTGCGTGGATACGTCCAACCCCTTTATCTCGCGCGAAATCCCCGCGCCCGATGAAAGCATGGTGGTGATCCGCTTTGCCAACCCGAAGGGGATCGACTTCCAGTACCTGCTGAGCATGATCCACGACTCCTTCATGTCGCGCGCCAACACCATCGTGGTGCCCGGCGGCAAGATGGAGCTGGCCATGCAGCTGATCTTCACGCCCTTCGTGCTGCGCATGATGGAGCGCCGCAAGCGCGCCGCGCAGTAAGGACTCGACCGTGAAACGCCGACTCGCGAGGATCTCCTGAATGAACGCACCAGAACGCATCGATTCCGCAGCGCGCTGTGCCAACGCGCTGCGCTTCCTGGCCGCCGACGCGGTGGAGCAGGCCAAATCGGGCCACCCCGGCGCACCCATGGGCATGGCCGAAATGGCCGAAGTGCTGTGGCGGCGCCACCTGCGACACAACCCGGCCAACCCGGCCTGGCCCGACCGTGACCGCTTCGTGCTGTCCAACGGCCATGCGTCCATGCTGCAGTATGCGCTGCTGCACCTGACCGGCTACGACCTGCCGATGTCGCAGCTGCGCCAGTTCCGCCAGCTGCACGCGGCCACGCCCGGCCATCCGGAGCTTGGCGTGACGCCGGGCGTGGAAACCACCACCGGGCCGCTGGGACAGGGCCTGGCCAATGCCGTCGGCATGGCGCTGGCGGAGAAGCTGCTGGCCGCCACCTTCAACCGGCCCGGCTTCGACATCGTCGACCACCACACCTACGTCTTCCTTGGCGATGGCTGCCTGATGGAAGGACTCAGCCACGAGGCCTGCTCGCTGGCGGGCACGCTCAGGCTGGGCAAGCTGATCTGCCTGTACGACGACAACGGTATCTCCATCGACGGCGAGGTCGCCGGCTGGTTTGCCGACGACACCCCGAAGCGCTTTGCCGCCTATGGCTGGCATGTGATTGCGGACGTCGACGGACACGATGCGCACGCCCTCGATGCCGCGCTGCACGAGGCCAAGGCCGAGCGCGACCGGCCCACGCTGATCTGCTGCCGCACCGTGATCGGCAAGGGCGCGCCCGCCAAGGCCGGCGGGCACGATGTGCACGGCGCCCCGCTGGGCGCGCCGGAGATCGCCGCCATGCGCACCGCGCTGGGCTGGGAAGCCGAGCCCTTCACGGTGCCGGCGGATGTCGCCGACGCCTGGGATGCACGCGCGCAAGGCGCCGCGCGCGAGGCCGAATGGGAGGCGCGCTTCGTCAGCTATTGCGCCGCGCACCCCGAACTGGCCGAAGAATTCGTGCGCCGTGCCAATGGCCGCCTGCCCGAGGGCTTCGATGCCGAATTGATGGCGTTGCTGGACGCGCCGTCGCCGCTGCAAGGCAAGATCGCCACGCGCAAGGCATCGCAGCTGTGCCTGGAGGCGCTCACGCCCGCCTTGCCCGAGCTGCTGGGCGGCTCGGCCGACCTGACCGGGTCCAACCTGACCAATGTCAAGGCGTCGGTCTGGGTCAACCATGCCGGGCATGGCAACTACGTGAGCTACGGCGTGCGCGAGTTCGGCATGGCCGCCGCGATGAACGGCATTGCGCTGCATGGCGGGCTGATCCCCTACGGCGGCACCTTCATGACCTTCTCGGACTACTCGCGCAATGCCATCCGCATGGCGGCGCTGATGCGCCTGCGCGTGGTCCACGTGCTGACGCATGACTCGATCGGGCTCGGCGAGGACGGTCCCACCCACCAGCCGGTGGAACACGCCGCCAGCCTGCGCCTGATCCCCAACAACCAGGTCTGGCGTCCCTGCGACGGCGCCGAGACCGCGTACGCGTGGCTGGCCGCGCTACGGCGCGAGGATGGCCCGAGCTGCCTGGTGCTGTCGCGGCAGGCGCTGATGCCGTTCGAGCGCAATCCGGCCCAGCGCGCGGAGATTGCGCGCGGCGGCTATGTGCTGCGCGATGTGCCGGCGCCGCGCGTGGTGCTGATTGCCACTGGCTCCGAGGTGGAAATCGCCATGCGCGCGGCGCTGGACCTGGCCGATGCCGGCATCGCCGCGCGCGTGGTGTCCATGCCCTGCGTGGAGCTGTTCTACGCGCAGGACGTGGCGTACCGCGACACCGTGCTGCCACCTGGCCTGCCGCGCGTCAGCGTGGAGGCGGGCGGCACCTGGTTCTGGCGCGGCGTGGTGGGCGAGCAGGGCCTGGCGCTGGGCATCGACACCTTCGGCGAATCCGCGCCGGCCGAGGCGCTGTACCAGCACTTCGGCCTGACCCCGGCGCATGTCGCCGCGGCCGCGCGCGTGCTGCTGGAGGAGGCGTGATGGCTACCGTATCCATGCCCTGCACCGCGGTGCTGATCGACCTGGACGGCACGCTGGTCGACAGCGCGCCCGATATTGTCGAGGCCGCCAACCGCATGCTGGCCGACTTCGGCAGCCCGGCATTGCCGTTCGACACCGTGGCCGGCTTCATCGGCCGCGGCGTGCCCAACCTGGTGCGGCGCGTGCTCGAGACCGCCGGGCTTACGCCGCGGGTTGAGGCCGCCGAAGCCGTGGCGATGTTCCACCGCCACTATGCCGAGACCAACGGCCGCCTCGGGTCGGTGTTCCCGGGCGTGGAGGCAGGCCTGGAGGCGCTCAGGCGCCAGGGCTACCGGCTTGCCTGCGTCACCAACAAGCCGCGCGCGCTGGCGGTGCCGCTGCTGGCGCTGACCGGGTTGTCGCAGTACCTGGAAGTGCTGGTGGCGGGCGACTCGATCGCGCAGATGAAACCGGATCCCGAACCGCTGCGCCACGCCTGCAACCTGCTCGACGTCGATACGGCGCAGGGCGTGCTGGTGGGGGATTCGGCGGTGGACGTGGCGGCGGCGCGCGCGGCCGGCATCCCGGTCTGCCTGGTGCGCTATGGCTACGCCGGCCCCGGCGGGCCCGCGGCGCTGGGCGCGGATGCGCTGCTCGATTCGCTGGAGGCGTTGCCGGCGCTGCTGACGCCGGCGCGGCTGGCGCCAGCCGCCTGATGTTGCGCCGGCGCGCCAGCGCGACCGGCAAGGATACCAAGACAAGTAAAGGAGACAGCATGACTATCAAGGTTGCCATCAACGGCTACGGACGCATCGGCCGCAATGTGCTGCGCGCCCACTATGAAGGCGGCAAGCGGCACGATATCGAGATCGTCGCCATCAACGACCTCGGCAACGCGGCCACCAATGCGCACCTGACCCAGTACGACACCGTCCACGGCCGCTTCCCGGGCGAGGTCTCGGTCGACGGCGATGCCTTCCGCGTCAACGGCGACCGGATCCGCGTGCTGGCGCAGCGCAACCCGGCCGAGCTGCCGTGGGGCGAGCTGGGCGTGGACGTGGTGATGGAATGCACCGGGCTCTTCACCAGCAAGGAAAAAGCCTCGGCCCACCTGAGGGGCGGCGCGAAGAAGGTGATCATCTCCGCCCCCGGCGGCAAGGACGTGGACGCCACCATCGTCTATGGCGTCAACCACGGCGTGCTGAAGGCCACCGACACGGTGATCTCCAACGCCTCCTGCACCACCAACTGCCTGGCGCCGCTGGTCAAGCCGCTGCACGAGAAGCTGGGGCTGGTGAATGGCCTGATGACCACCGTGCACTCCTATACCAACGACCAGGTGCTGACCGACGTCTACCACGAAGACCTGCGCCGGGCGCGCTCGGCCACCATGTCGATGATCCCGACCAAGACCGGCGCAGCCGCCGCGGTCGGGCTGGTGATGCCTGAGCTGGACGGCCGGCTGGACGGTTTTGCCGTGCGCGTGCCGACCATCAATGTGTCGCTGGTCGACCTGTCCTTCGTGGCGGCGCGGCCGACCACGGTGGAGGAGGTGAACGGCATCCTGAAGGCCGCCGCAGAAGGCGAGCTCAAGGGCATCCTGGACTACAACACCGCGCCGCTGGTCTCGGTGGACTTCAACCACAACCCGGCGTCGTCCACCTTCGACGCCACCCTGACCAAGGTCAACGGCACCCTGGTCAAGGTGTCGGCCTGGTATGACAACGAATGGGGCTTCTCCAACCGCATGCTGGATACCGCGGTGGCGTTGGCCCACGCACGCTAGCAGATCGCCATGATGAGCCTATCCCATGCTACGAACCCGCAACCGAAACCCGCGGCGGCGCCGCACACGCTGGCCGCACTGCTTGCAGCCGGTGGACTGGCTGGCAAGCGGGTCTTCATCCGCGCCGACCTCAACGTCCCGCAGGATGCAGCGGGCGCTATCACCGACGATACCCGCATCCGGGCTTCCGTGCCCGCCATCGCGGCCTGCCTGCAGGCGGGCGCCGCGGTGATGGTCACCTCGCACCTGGGCCGGCCGCAGGAGGGGGCGCCCGACCCGCGCCACAGCCTGGCGCCGGTGGGCCGCCGCCTGTCTGAACTGCTGGGCCGCCAGGTGCCGCTCTTGTCCGGCTGGACCGAGGGCGGCTTCCAGGTGCCGCCCGGGCAGGTGGTGCTGCTGGAAAACTGCCGCATGAACACGGGCGAGAAGAAGAACAGCGACGAACTGGCGCAGAAAATGGCGGCGCTGTGCGATGTCTACGTCAACGACGCGTTCGGCACCGCCCACCGCGCCGAGGCGACCACGCATGGCATCGCCAGGTACGCCCCCATTGCCTGCGCCGGCCCGCTGCTGGCCGCCGAGATCGACGCGCTGGGCAAGGCGCTGGGCCAGCCGGCGCGTCCGCTGGTGGCAATCGTGGCCGGCTCCAAGGTCTCGACCAAGCTGACCATCCTGAAGTCGCTGGCCGACAAGGTCGACAACCTGATCGTCGGCGGCGGCATCGCCAATACCTTCATGCTGGCCGCCGGCCTGAAGATCGGCAAGTCGCTGGCCGAGCCTGACCTGCTGGCCGATGCCAGGGCCATCATCGACATCATGGCCAGGCGTGGCGCCTCGGTGCCGATTCCGGTCGACGTGGTGTGCGCCAAGGAATTCAGCGCCACCGCCGCGGCTACCGTCAAGGACGTCAAGGACGTGGCCGACGACGACATGATCCTGGACATCGGCCCCAGGACCGCAACGATGCTGGCCGAGCAACTCAAGGCCGCCGGCACCATCGTCTGGAACGGCCCGGTGGGCGTGTTCGAGTTCGACCAGTTCGGCAACGGCACCAGGGTGCTGGCCCAGGCCATCGCCGAATCGAAGGCATTCTCGATCGCCGGCGGCGGCGACACGCTGGCCGCGATCGCCAAGCACGGCATTGCCGACCGCGTGGGCTATATCTCGACCGGCGGCGGCGCGTTCCTGGAATTCCTGGAGGGCAAGACGCTGCCCGCGCTGGCCGTGCTGGCACAGCGCGCCGCTGCCTGAACCCGACCTCACCGATTCTGCAATCAGTAAAGGAGCTTCATCATGGCACTCATTTCCTTGCGCCAGCTGCTGGACCACGCGGGAGAGTTCGGCTACGGCGTGCCGGCCTTCAACGTCAACAACCTGGAACAGATCCACGCCATCATGGAGGCGGCCCAGGAAACCGACAGCCCGGTCATCCTGCAGGCCTCGGCCGGCGCCCGCAAGTATGCTGGCGAGGCTTACCTGCGCCATATGGTGCTGGCCGCGGCCGAGACCCATCCGGACATCCCCATCGTGCTGCACCAGGACCACGGCTCCAGCCCGGCGATCTGCCAGGCCTCGATCCGCTCCGGCTTCACCAGCGTGATGATGGACGGCTCGCTGCGCGAAGACATGAAGACCCCCTCCGACTACGACTACAACGTCGAGGTCACGCGGCGCGTGTGCGAGATGGCGCATGCGATCGGCGTGTCGGTGGAAGGCGAACTGGGCTGCCTGGGCTCGCTCGAAACCGGCCAGGCCGGCGAAGAGGACGGCGTGGGCGCGGCGGGCACGCTGTCGCACGACATGATGCTGACCGACCCGGCCCAGGCGCGCGACTTCGTTGCCCGCACCGGCGTGGATGCACTGGCGATCGCCATCGGCACCAGCCACGGCGCCTACAAGTTCTCACGCAAGCCCACCGGCGACATCCTGGCGATGGACCGCATCCGCGAGATCCACGAGCAGATCCCTGACACCCACCTGGTGATGCACGGCTCCAGCTCGGTGCCGCAGGAATGGCTGGAGATCATCCGCCAGTACGGCGGCGACATCAAGGAGACCTACGGCGTGCCGGTCGAGGAGATCCTGCGCGGCATCAAGATGGGGGTGCGCAAGGTGAATATCGATACGGATATCCGCCTGGCCATGACCGGGGCCATCCGCAAGTCCTTGTCCGACGACCGCAGCGAATTCGATCCGCGCAAGGCGCTGCTGGCGGCCAAGAAGGGGGCGAGAAGCGTGGTCAAGCTGCGCTTCGAGGCCTTCGGCTGCGCCGGGCAGGCCTCGCGGATCAAGCCGGTGCCGCTGGAGCGGGTGGCGAAGCTCTATTCCTGAAGGAGCATCCGCACCACGAGCCCAGGCACACGCACCCCTCTCCCGCGAGCGGGCGAGGGGAGCAAACCGGCAGCAGGAGTTGTTCGCGTGACTAACCCCAACGCCGTCACCAGCAACCTGGCGCGGCACAAGGAGCAAACATGGCCAATCGACGCGAAGTGCCCGGTATCAGGAAGTACGACGGTCCCGCCGGCGGCTGGGGGGCGCTGAAGGCAACTGCCACGGCGATCCGCACGCAGATGGATACCGTCAAGGCGCCGATCACGCTGATGCGGACCAACCAGCCCGACGGCTTCGATTGCCCCGGCTGCGCATGGCCCGACAAGGAGCACCGGTCGACCTTCCAGTTCTGCGAGAACGGCGCCAAGGCCGTGACGTGGGAGGCAACCACCAAACGGGTGCCTCCCGAGTTCTTTGCAACCAATACGGTGTCGTCGCTGTTGAACCGGACCGACTATGAGCTCGAAGACTTTGGCAGGCTGACGCATCCCCTGGTCTATGACCGCGCCACCGACACCTTCCGCGCGGTGGAATGGGAGGCCGCGTTCGCCCGCATCGGCGAAATCCTGCGCGGGCTATCGCCCGACCAGGTCGAGTTCTATACCTCGGGCCGGGCTTCCAACGAAGCCGCCTACCTGTACCAGCTGTTCGCGCGCGAATATGGCACGAACAACTTCCCCGACTGCTCGAACATGTGCCACGAGCCCACCAGCGTGGGCTTGCCGCGCTCGATCGGCATCGGCAAGGGCACGGTGTCGCTGGAGGACTTTGACACCTGCGAGCTGATCATTTCGATCGGCCACAACCCGGGCACCAACCACCCGCGCATGATGGGGACGCTGCATGAGGCGTCGCGCCGCAAGGTGCCGATCCTGGTGTTCAACCCGCTGCGCGAACGGGCGCTCGAGCGCTTTGCCGACCCGCAGAACATGGTGGAGATGGCCACCTATGGTTCCACCCGGATTGCGTCGTCCTACTTCCTGGTCCGCGCCGGTGGCGACGCCGCCGCCATCAAGGGGGTGATGAAGGCGCTGCTGGACCTGGAAGCCAGCCAGGGCAATGTGCTGGACCACGACTTCATCGCGGTCCACACCGAGGGCTTCGAGGCGCTGGCCGACGATCTGCGGTCGACCGAATGGGCGGATATTGAAAAGACCAGTGGGCTGACCCGTGCGGACCTGGAACTGGTGGCGGCGGCCTATGCCAAGTCGAATGCCACCATCGTTACCTATGGCATGGGCGTGACCCAGCACAACGAAGGCACGGCCAATGTGCGCCTGCTGTGCGACCTGCTGATGCTGCGCGGCAACTTCGGCAAGCCCGGCGCCGGCATCTGCCCCTTGCGCGGCCACTCCAATGTCCAGGGGAACCGGACTGTCGGCATTACCGAGAAGCCGTCGGCCGGCTTCCTGCAGCGGATCGAGGACACCTTCGGCTTCAGCCCGCCCGCCGGACACGGGCACGATGCCGTCAACGCGATGCAGGCGATGATCGATGGCAAGTCCAGGGCGCTGTTCTGCCTGGGCGGCAATTTCGCGGTCGCCTTGCCCGATCCCGAGCAGTGCTTCCCGGCCATGGGCAAGCTCGACCTGAGCGTGCATGTCGGGACCAAGCTCAACCGCACGCACCTGCTGGTGGCCAGGGAGACCTATGTGCTGCCTTGCCTGGGCCGCACCGAACTGGATGTGCAGGAGACCGGGCCGCAATCGGTGACGGTGGAGGATTCGATGTCGATGGTGCATGCCTCGGCCGGCAAGCTCGCGCCGGCGTCGGAATTCCTGCGCTCCGAGCCGGCCATCGTGGCGGGCATTGCCACCGCGACCCTGCCTGACAGCAAGGTGCCATGGCTGGAGCTCGTCGCCGACTACGACAGGATCCGCGACCTGATCGAGAAGACGGTGCCCGGCTTTGAGGATTTCAACGCGCGCGTGCGGGTCCCTGGCGGATTCCGCATGCCCTTGCCACCAACCGAGCGCAAATGGGAAACGTCGTCGGGCAAGGCCGAGTTCTACGTGTTCAAGGGGCTGCATGAAGACAAGCAAGTCCATGCCGACGATGTGCTGCGGCTGGTGACCATCCGCAGCCATGACCAGTACAACACCACCATCTATGCCATGGACGACCGCTACCGGGGCGTGTTCGGGCGGCGCGACGTGCTGTTCATGAACCCGGCCGACCTGGCCGCGCGCGGCCTGGAGCATGGCGACCTGGTCGACATCGAGACTATCGCCGCGGGCCGGCAGCTGCGTTTCGAGAAGATCACTGCGATCGAATATGAAATTGCGCCCGGCTCCGTCGCTGCCTACTATCCGGAAGCAAACAGGCTGGTGCCGCTCGACTACATCGACGAGGACAGCGGCACCCCGTCCTACAAGTCAGTGCCCGTGCGCGTGGTGCGTTCGGAGGTGACGTAATGGCAGGCGAGCCCACCATCACGTAAGCACGGCTCATGCCCGCTTTCCAGCGCCGTTGTGCGCGGCCCTGAGCGCGCGCAACGGCCCTCTGTTGAAGCAATGCGACCTACCTGTGGAGGAAAGTCCATCATGCCGACCCTATGCGAAATCTGCAACGCACGTCCCGCCGTGGCGCGGGTGACGGTGGTTCAGGACGGCGAGCGCAAGACGATGTCGATCTGCGACTACGACTACCGGCAGCTGCTGCGCCACCAGGACATGCTCAACCCGTTCGACTCCCTGCTGGGTGGCGGCGGGCTGTCCCGCTTCTTCCGAGGAATGGGAGGCGGGATGGATGACGACGAGCATCCCGGATTCTCCACCGAAGTCCCGCGCGAATCCGTCGACCCCACCGATGCCTTCAGCGAGCAGACCATGGAACTGCTGCAGCGCGCCGCGGAGAAGGCCCACGAGCTGCGGCGCAATGAGCTGGACACCGAGCACCTGCTCTACGTGCTCGCCGATACCGATGTCTGCACGGCGCTGCTCAAGGAGCTAAAGCTCTCGCCGCAGGATATCAGGGGCTATATCGACGAGCACGCGCAGACCGGAACCGCCGGGCCTGACGCGGCCATCGACCGGATGACGATCTCGCCGCGGCTGAAGAAGGCCTTCCAGTATGCCTTCCAGGCCTCGCGCGACCTCGGGCATTCCTACGTTGGCCCCGAGCACCTGCTGATCGGCCTGGCCTCGGTCCCGGAAAGCATCGCCGGGACGCTGCTCAAGAAGTATGGCGTCACCCCCGAGGCACTGCGCCAGAAGGTGGTGAAGGTGGTCGGCAAGGGCGCCGAGGATGGCCGCGTCGATACGCCCACCGGCACGCCCACGCTGGACAAGTTCGGGCGCGACCTGACCGTGATCGCGCGGCAGGGCAAGCTCGATCCGGTGCTGGGCCGTGCGCAGGAGATCGAGAGCGCGATCGAAGTGCTGGCGCGGCGCAAGAAGAACAACCCGGTGCTGATTGGCGAGCCGGGCGTGGGCAAGACCGCGATCGTGGAAGGGCTGGCGCAGCGCATCGTCAATGGCGATGTGCCGGAGGTGCTGCGCGGCAAGCGCCTGGTTGAGGTGAACATCAATTCGATGGTGGCGGGCGCCAAGTACCGCGGCGAGTTCGAGGAGCGTGCCAAGCAGCTGATTGACGAGGTCACCGCCAAGAACGACGAACTGATCCTGTTTATCGACGAACTGCACACCATCGTCGGCGCGGGGCAGGGCGGCGGCGAGGGCGGGCTCGATATCGCCAACGTGCTCAAGCCGGCGCTGGCGCGCGGCGAACTGAGCCTGATCGGCGCCACCACGCTGAACGAATACCAGAAGTACATCGAGAAAGACGCGGCGCTGGAACGGCGCTTCCAGCCGGTGCTGGTGCCGGAGCCGACCGTCGAGCAGACCATCGTCATCCTGCGCGGCCTGCGCGACAAGCTTGAGGCGCACCACCAGGTCACCTTCGCCGACGACGCCTTTGTGGCCGCGGCGGAACTGTCGGACCGCTACATCACCGCGCGCTTCCTGCCGGACAAGGCCATCGACCTGATCGACCAGGCCGCGGCGCGCGTGCGCATCGGCGCCACCTCACGCCCCGCGGATATCCAGGAACTGGAGGCCGAGATCGCCCAGCTCAAGCGCGAGCAGGACTATGCGTCGTCGCGCAAGCGCTTTGACGAGGCCAAGGGCTTCGAGGACCGCATCAACGACAAGCAGAAGCGGCTTGACGAGTTGACCGAGGCGTGGCAGCGCAAGACGGGGTCGGAGACCCTGGAGGTGACGGTTGCGGCCATTGCCGAAGTGGTGTCGCGCCTGACCGGCATCCCGGTGACCGACCTTACCCAGGAAGAGCGCCAGAAGCTGCTGAAAATGGAAGCGCGGCTGCGCGAGCGGGTGGTGGGGCAGGACGACGCGGTGGTCGCGGTCAGCGATGCGGTGCGCCTGTCGCGCGCAGGCCTGGGGCAGGCTAACCGCCCGATCGCGACCTTCCTCTTCCTAGGGCCGACCGGCGTCGGCAAGACCGAGCTGGCCAAGGCCCTGGCGGAAACCGTGTTCGGCGACGAGCAGGCCATCATCCGCATCGACATGTCCGAGTACATGGAGCGCCATGCGGTGGCCCGGCTGATCGGTGCGCCGCCGGGCTATGTCGGCTATGACGAAGGCGGGCAGCTGACCGAGCGCGTGCGGCGCAAGCCCTATAGCGTGATCCTGCTGGATGAGATCGAGAAGGCCCACCCGGACGTGAACAACGTACTGCTGCAGGTCTTCGACGACGGCCGCTTGACCGACGGCAAGGGCCGCGTGGTGGACTTCAGCAATACCGTCATCATCGCCACCAGCAACCTGGGCGCGCCGATCATCATGGACAACCTGGAGCAGCCCGAGGACAAGCGCATGCCTGAGAAGGACTTGCGCGAGGCGCTGATGAAGGTGCTGAAGGGACACTTCCGGCCCGAGTTCCTGAACCGAATCGACGACATCATCGTGTTCCATGCGCTGTCGCGCGAGAACATCCGCGCGATCGTGCAGATCCAGCTGGAGCGTGTGGTGCGCACCGCCGCCGCGCAGGACATCACGGTCAAGCCCGACGATGAGCTGGTCGATCACCTGGTCGAGGTGGGCTACCAGCCTGAGTTTGGTGCGCGGGAACTGCGGCGCCAGATCCGCCAGTCGGTCGAGACCGGCCTGGCCAAGGAGATCCTCGGCGACAAGCTGAAATCAGGCGACAGCGTCGAGCTTGGCTACGACAAGGCAAGCGAAGCCGTGGTCTTCAGGAAGATGGAAGCCGTCAAGAAGCCGAAGGCAGGCAAAGCTGCCGCCAAGGGCGCTGCACCCAGGAAGGCGGACAGCACCGTCGCAGCAGGAGACTCCGGCGCTTGAGTGCAAGAGCCAGGGCAATCACGACTTTCGTGGGAGGTTCGCAAATGCAGGAGTACGACTTTTACATCAATCTGCTGAAGCCGACGCTGGGTCTCTATGTGCGCAAGGGGGAAGGACTTCAGGACCTCGCCGACGCAAAGGAGTGGCAACTTGAAGGGACGGTTCCGGAGAGCGCACTGCCACCCGGCATGTTGAAGGGTCTGGAAGCCAACGGGCACGCCTTCCAGGAACTGGGAGGGTAAGCAGCCACGCGCGGGCCGCGGCCTGCTCCTATGGGTTGCGGCCGCGCGGCTTCCTTCCTGCCAGCATTACTTCTCGTCGACAAAGAACTCGATACCTTCGTCGATGCATTCTTTCGGCTGGGCAAAGGTAATCCAGCCATGACCCCTGAGCGTGATTTCGTCACGGCGCAGGATGAGCGCGCTTTCGCCATCGATCTTCACATGGGTGCCGTTCGAGCTTCTGTCGATCAGGACAAAGCGGCCGCCGCGCGGCTCCACCGTGGCCTGGAATCTCGAAACCTGCCGGTCCGTGACGACAATGCTCATGGTCGTGTCCCGGCCGATGGTGACAGGCGGCGAGGCGGTGTTCATTTCGAAGACGGTTTCCCGATACCGCAGCGAAAGCAGTGCCGAGCGGGCCAATGCAAGATCCACCGGGGCCACCAGGGTCAGGTCGATGCTCTGCTGCCAGATCGCTTCGTACAGCTCGATCACCTGGTGCTTGCCGCGCACCTGTATCGGATACAGGTAGCGTGTCATCTGGCGCAGCCCTGCTGAGAGCTGCTCCACCGCGTTCTTGCTGGTGATGATCTGGCCCCGCGACGCCAGGCTGGCCAGTCGGGCGGCAAGGTTGACGGTGTCGCCGAACAGGTCGCCGGATTCATCCGACAGGATCGGGCCATGGTGAAAGCCGATATGGATCGCCAGCGGAGCGCCGATGATCGGCGGCAGCCCGGCGACGGCCTCCTGCATGTCCAGTGCCGCCCGCATCGCATTCTCCGCGGTGGGAAACAGCACCATGATTTCGTCACCGATGGTCTTGACCACCCGGCCTTGCGCGGCCGCGGAGTGGGACTTCATCAGCGCCAGGCACTGGCGGATTGCGCCAAGCGCCGCCGCATCGCCGGCCTGCTCGTAGAGCCTGGTGCTGTCGCAGACGTCCGCGAACATCACCGATCCATCAGAGGCGTCTTGTCGCGAATCTTGGTCCATATGCATCACAGGCCGTTTGATCGGAGCGCGCCATGCCTTCGATCGGCAGTGCGCTTCGTCTGCATGATTCTGCATCATAGAACTTCATCGCGACATTGCAGCGCTGGTGACCATCCCGCAAAAGTGCTGCTTGCCGATCCGGGCGCCTGGAGCCTCTGCTGCCGTTTCGTCTTGCCAGGGATCGCATCAGGCACTACAACGATCTAGCACGCCGACGACGGTGAAGGAGGAGGCTCCATGAAGCATGACGCCCGCAACCCCCTCGTCGCCGCCATTCGCCAGCTCTTGGCGGGGTCGGTCCTGACGCTTCCGGTGCTTGCCTTCGCTGCCGGGTCCGGCGGATCCTTCCAGCCCACGCAGGTGTCGGCCACGCCGGACCGCAATGCGGGGCTGCAGGCCTTCGCGCAGATCGAGCGTGTGCTGCTGCATGCCCGCTGCCTGAATTGCCACGTGCCGGACGGCCCGCTGCAGGGCGATGCGAAACGGGTGCATTTTCCACCGGTGCAGCGAGGCACCGACGGCAAGGGCGTGCCGCCGCTGCAATGCGCCACGTGCCATGGCACCCAGAACAGCCCGCTCGCGCATGCGCCGCCCGGGCTGGATACCAATGGCCAGCCGGGCTGGCACATGCCGCCGGCGAAGATGAAGATGTCATGGCTGGGCCTGTCCGGGCCGGCGCTATGCAAGGTCTTCCGGGACACCAGGACCAATGGCGGCCGTTCGCTGGCGATGCTCGAAGAACACATGGTGACCGACCACCTGGTGGCTTGGGGCTGGCAACCGGGGCCGGGGCGTGAATTGCCGCCGCTGGACAAGCCCGCGTTCGACGAGCAGGTGCGCCAGTGGATACGCAACGGCGCGCCGTGCGATACGCGCGAGCCGTTGCGCACCTCTGCCGGTCCTACACGCGCCGCCGCCGACGAAGCCTTGCTGAAGAACCTGCGCGCTATCGCCGGATCAGGCGCCTTGACCCAGACGAAAGGCACCAGCAACGGGAGCCAGCCATGATTTCCTTTCAACTGAACGGCAAGACCCAGCAGGTTGACGTGCCCGGCGACACGCCGGTGCTGTGGGTGCTGCGCGACACGCTGGGCCTGACCGGCACCAAGTTCGGCTGCGGCATCGCCGTGTGCGGCGCGTGCACGGTACATGTCGATGGCCAGCAGCGCCGCGCGTGCGTGACACGGGTGTCTTCCATCGCCGGCCGGCAGCTCACCACGATCGAGGGCATCGGCGAGGACCCGGTGGGGCGCGCGGTCGAAGAGGCCTGGGTGCGCAACGACGTCACGCAGTGCGGCTATTGCCAGAGCGGCCAGGTCATGTCGGCGGTGGCGCTGCTCAGGGTCAATCGGCGCCCGACCGATGCCGACATCGAACAGGCCATGAGCGCCAACCTGTGCCGCTGTGGCACCTACGCGCGCATCCATGCCGCGGTCAAGGATGCAGCCAAGGCTATCGGCTGAGGAGATGCCATGAGACTCATGCAGCAGGCAAGCGGCGGCATCGACCGGCGGACCTTCCTGAAACTGAGCTTCGGCTCGGGCTTCGCGCTCTGTGCCGTTCCGCTTGGCGCGCAGACGGAGGCGGCCGCGCAGCCCAAGGCGCCAGTGCAGCCATCGGCCTTCGTCAGTATCGATGCCGACGGCACCGTGATGGTCACGATCGGCAAGCTTGAGTTCGGGCAGGGCGTGCAGACGGCACTGCCGATGCTGGTGGGCGAGGAACTGGACGCGGACTGGAGCAAGGTGCGCTGCCAGCTGGCCCCGGCCGGCGAGGCCTATAAGGATCCGGTGTTCCATATCCAGATGGTCGGCGGCTCGACCAGCATGAAAAACTCGTGGACCCAGTATCGCGAGGTCGGCGCGCGCATGCGCGCCATGCTGCTCGGGGCGGCCGCCAGGCGCTTCGGGGTCCCGGCCGGGCAGCTGAAGGCCGAGGCCGGCGTGGTGACCGCGCCCGACGGCCGCCGGGCCACGTACGGCGAGCTGGCCGCCGCGGCCTTGGCCGAGCCGGTGCCAGCAAGCGTGCAGCTGAAGTCGCCGCAGCAGTTCAGGCTGATCGGCAAGCCCACCGGCCGGCTCGATGCGCGCGACAAGTCCACCGGCAGGCAGCAGTTCGGCATCGACACGGCGCTGCCCGGCACGCGTACCGTGGTCATGGTGCATCCGCCGGTGTTCGGCGCCAGGGTCGCGCGCTTCGACCCGGCGCGTGCCAGGGCCATCGCCGGCGTGGAAGAGGTCTACCAGGTGCCGCTGGCCGGCGGCGCGACCGGGTTGGCGATCGTGGCCAATGGCTTCTGGCCCGCGCGCACTGCGCGCGAGGTGCTGCAGGTGGAATGGGACAGCAGCGGCGTCGAGAAGCCGGATAGCGATGCGCTGCTGGCGCGCTATCGCGAGCTGGCGGCCAGTCCCGGCGTGCAGGCCAAGGCGGCGGACACTTCGGCGCTTGCCACCGCGCCACACAAGCTCACCGCCGAGTATGTCTTCCCCTACCTGGCGCACACGCCGATGGAGCCGCTCAACTGCACCATCGACTTCCGCGGCAACCAATGCACGGTGTGGGCCGGCTCGCAGTTCCAGACCGTCGACCAGGCCAACGTCGCAGCCGTGCTCGGCCTGAAGCCGGAACAGGTGACATTCAACACCATGATGGCCGGCGGCGGCTTCGGCCGGCGTGCGGTGCCCACGTCCGACTACCTGTTCGAGGCCGCGCAGGTGGCCAAGGCGCGCTACGCGGCCGGCCGGCGCGAGCCGATCAAGATGATCTGGACGCGCGAAGACGACGTGCGCGGCGGCTACTACCGCCCGATGCACCTGCACCGCGTTGACATCGGCCACGATGGCAAGGGCAAGGTGCTGGCCTGGAAGCACGTGATCGTCGGCCAGTCCATCACCAGCGGCACGCCGTTCGAGTCCTTCACCGTGAAGAACGGGGTCGACTCGACCATGGTCGAGGGCGTGAGCGACAGTCCTTATCCGTTCCCGATCGCGCTCGAGATCCATCATCCCAAGGTCAATGTGCCGGTGCTGTGGTGGCGCTCGGTGGGGCACACGCACACGGCCTACGTGATGGAGACTCTGGTCGATGAACTGGCGCGCGCCGGCGGGATCGATCCGGTGGCCTACCGCCGCACGCTGCTGCGTGAGCACAAGCGTCACCTGGCGGCGCTGGACCTGGCGGTCGAGCGCTCGGGCTACGGCAAGCGGCGCCTCTCGGCCGGGCGTGCCTGGGGCGTGGCGGTGCATGAATCGTTCGACACCGTGGTGGCCTACATCGTCGAGGCCTCGATGCGCGGCAACCAGCCGGTGGTGCACCGGGTCACCGCGGCCGTCCACTGCAATATGCCGATCAATCCGCGCACGGTCGAGGCGCAGGTCCAGGGCGGCATGATGATGGGGCTGGGCACCACGCTGCCCGGAGCCCAGATCACGCTGAAGGATGGCGTGGTCCAGCAAGGCAACTGGAACGACTACCGGGTGGCGACGCATGCGGACACGCCGCCGCAGATCGCGGTGCACATCGTGCCATCGGCCGACCCGCCGACCGGCATTGGCGAGACCGCGGTGCCGCCGATCGCACCGGCACTGGCCAACGCCGTCGCGGCGCTCACCGGCAAGCGGCATCGCAGCCTGCCGTTCACCTCGTGATCTTCGAGCAGTCGGCATGGCCTGCGTGCGGTGATCTCTCCCCAAGCGGGAGAGCGAGCACCCAGACAAAATGCCAACAGTCTTGGGTGCGCCAAAGCCGCCGGAACCAGCCTAAGCAAGATGTTCTTCCTTTCCCCTCATGGGGAGAGGGCCGGGATGAGGGGTGGTCTAGCCAGGATCCACATCAAGCGGCGCCTTCGGTTTTATCCATCACAATGCCCGTTGAAGTGCGAGGATCCGGAATTCGTGAGGCTGCGTTTTCCGGAAAATCAACCACTTATCAGTGAATTCGGCCAGCGCTTTCCAGTATTAGAAGCGGAAATAGCGAGACTGCACTGACTTGAGCGCGAATTCTGCTTCGCGCAGGTGCTCACTGTCCCTTGCCCGAGACGACGAGAACCCGTACACGTTGACGGGGGTATGCCGGAACCGGCGTTTCCTCTGGCATGCACGAGAAGTCAGCACTGGCGCGGGTTGACGCAACGGGCTTCTGATTCGGCAGTGCGGGAGTCCATCGTACACGAACGGCCATGGGGCGGCGGTGAACGGTGCATTCGGAAATGGCAGAGGCGGGCAATCCGATTAGCGGCGATCATGCAGTCTGATCCTGTCCGCATCCCGAGCCACCATGCACGTCCATCTGCAGTCCCACATGCACGTCAGCCTGCAGCGGCTGTTGCTGGCTTTCCCGCTGGCGGTCTCTGCGGCCCACGGCAGGCTGGTGCTCAGGCGCCGCGGCTATGAGCGTGTGCTGCTGCCGGGCCAGCAGCTCACCATCGAACCGTTTGAAACCTTTGCGCTGCACCTGGATGGCAGCAGCACTCAGCCGGCCGCGTGCACCCTCGAAATCCAGCGCATGATCCCCGCGGCGCAGCAGGAATACCTGCACCACCGCATCTGCAAGCGGGTCTTCCTGCAACCCCATTACGCCTGGAATGCCGCGTTTATCGCGGAACGGCTGGGCATGTCCACGGCACAGCTGCGCCGCATGCTGTTTTCGCAGGGCACGGCGCTGACCGAGCTGTGCCGCACGCAACGGCTGATGCGGTTGCTGTTCGAGGTCATGGCCGGTGATGCCGGCATTGGCGATGCCCGGCGGCGCGTCGGCTGGCCAGCCAGCAGTGATCTGGACTGCGCTTTCTACGACCGCTTCGGCTTATCGATGGAAGCTGCCAGCCGGTTGGCGGTCGCGCGCGCAGCGCAGCGGCGGCGCTCCGTCGCCTGACTCGTTCCCAAAAATCTACCGGACGTTCGCAAGGATCCGGGATCAGGTCCCGGATGCGAGGGTGCCGGCCACTGCGAATTGCGCCCGCCAGAGTGTACTGAACGCCGCGCTTTGCGAGATAATCCGCCCTTACGCTGCGGAATGATGTCATGCGCTTTGATCTGGTCGACCTGAAACTGTTCACGCATATTGCGGAGGCCCAGAGCCTGACCGGCGGTGCGCAACGCTCGCACCTGTCGCTGGCCGCGGCCAGCACGCGCATCAAGAACCTCGAGGAACACGTCGGCGTCAAGCTGCTGAGCCGCAGCAGCCAGGGCGTGAAGGTGACCGGGGCGGGGGAGACCCTGCTCGCCCACGCGCGCCGCGTGCTGCGCCAGCTGGAGCAACTGAGCGGCGATCTGCAGGAATATGCGGCGGGCGTGAAAGGCCATGTGCGCGTGTTCGCCAACACCACCGCGATGAGCGAATTCCTGCCGGCGGTGCTGCGCAGTTATCTCGTCAGCCATCCGGACGTGACCATCGACATGCACGAGCGCCTGAGCCCGGATATCGTGCGCGCGGTGCAGGAGGGCATGGTGGATATCGGCATCATTGCCGGCAACGTGCGCACGGAAGGGCTGGAGGTGATGCCGTACCGGTGCGACCGCCTGGTGCTGGCCACCGCGCTGAGCCATCCGCTGGCCGAGCGCGGCAGCGTGGATTTTATCGATACGCTGGACTACGACTTCATCGGCCTGCCCGAGGCCAGCGCGATCCACAATTTCCTGCTGCGGGCCGCGACCGACCTGCAGCGCACGCTGCGCTGGCGCGTGCAGGTCAGCAACTTCGAGACCGCGTGCCGGATGATCGAGGCCAATGTCGGCGTCGGCGTGTTGCCGGAGACTACCGCCAGCCGCCATGCGAAGACGATGGCGCTGCGCATCGTCCAGCTCAACGATGAATGGGCCGAGCGCAAGCTGCAGATATGCGTGGCCGACCTCGGCGCCTTGCCGCTGTTTGCGCGCAAGCTGGTGGACCTGCTGGTCGAGGACGGCCTCGGGCGCCAGGACTGAGGGCGCCCGGCGGACTAGGCCTTGTCCGCCAGCATCTGCCGTAGCTGGTGCTTCAGCAGCTTGCCGCTGGCCGTGGTGGGGATCGAGGCAACGCGCAGGATCCGCTCCGGGCGCTTGTACGGCGACAGGCGGTCGACCAGGTAGTCGTGCAGCGCCTGCGCGTCGAATTTCTCGCCATCCCTGATCTCGACGAAGGCGATCACTTCCTCGTTGCCGTCCGCGGTGGGCTGCCCGATGACGGCTGATACGCGCACGGACGGATGCGTGTTGATGACCGATTCGACTTCGATCGGGTAGACATTGAAGCCCGAGCGGATGATCAGGTCCTTGGTGCGGCCGACGATGAACAGCGCGCCGCCGGGGTCCAGCCGGCCGATGTCGCCGGTATTGAGCCAGCCGTCGGGCCGCAGGGCCTCGGCGCTCAGGTCCGGTGCGCGGTAGTAGCCGCGCATCACGCCGGGCCCCCTGATCCATAGCTCGCCGGGTTCCCCCGGCGGCACCGGCTTGCCTTCCGGCCCGACTACCCGCAGTTCCGCGCCTTCGACGATCTCGCCGGCCGAGCAGTCGGTGCGCGGCCGGTCCATGCGGGTCACGAACAGCGACCCCGCATATTCGGTCATGCCATAGCCATGGTGCAGCGGCTGGCCGAACATCGCCTCGACGTCGTGCTTGAGCGTCGGATCAAGCGGCCCGCCGCCGGTGTAGAGATAGCGCAGCCGCGGCGAAGCCTGCAGGGGCGTGCCCATTGCCCGCACATGGGCGACGATGCGGTTGAACATTGTCGGCACGCCCTGCAGCAGCGTGATCGCACCCTGCCGGATCGCGGCGGTGACGTCAGCGGCATTGAAACGCGCGCTCAGGTACAGGCTGGCGCCGGCCTGCAGGGTCGAGACCAGCAGTGTCCCCAGCCCGAACACATGCGACATCGGCATGACCGCATAGGCGCAGTCGTCTGCCTGCATGCGGCGCGACTCGACCGTGACGCGCGCAAAGTGCAGCAGGCCCCGGTGGGTGACCATCACGCCCTTGGGCTGTCCGGTGGTGCCGGAGGTATAGATCAACGCGGCGACATCACGCGCGAGCGCTTCAGGCTCGCGCTCGCCGGCCTCGTCGACAGCGCCCGCCATCAGCGGGCCGAGGCCGGCCGGGGCAATCTCCCTGGCCCGGTAGCGCACGCCGTGCCGCAGGGCATCGGGCGACACCGCGTGGGTGAACAGCATCAGGCGCGGCTGGCAGTGGGCGCGGATCACCTCGATTTCCCGCTCCGACAGGCGGGCGTTGACGACGACCGGCCACGCGCCCAGTTCCGACAAGGCGAACACCAGCGTGATCACCGCCAGGCAGTTCTCGGCCGTGATCAGCACCCGATCGCCGGTGCCCACGCCCTGCGCTTGCAGGTAGCGCTGCGCATCCTCGATGCCCGCCCACAGCTGCGCATAGGTGGTGGTCCGGCCTTCCTCGAAGACGGCCACATGGCCGGGGGTCTCGGCGGCCCAGCGGCGAGGGATGTCGCTGATCCGTGGTGGGGTGTCTCGGTCCGGTGGCATCTCGCGGGAATCCTTGTGCTGGAAAAACCGTTCGGCGAGGCGGGGGCCAGCCGAACGGCGCCAGTGTATGTGCGCCCGTTGCACGGTGCAATCGGTAATCGGCAAAGGCGGATTTCTTGTCTGCCGAAAGCCGCCTGGCCGCTTACACCACGCGCCTGGCGCGCAGTGCTTCCAGTTGCTGCGGGCTCAGCTTCAGGTAGTCGCGCAGCACCTCGTCGGTGTGCTGGCCCAGCGCGGGCGGGGCGTAGCGCAGCGTCGGGGGCGTCTCTGACAGGCGCAGCGGGCTGGCCGTGGTGACCACGTGGTTCACTGGCTCGCCGGCGGGCGGCTGGGCTCCCGGATAGCGCTCTTGCTCGACGCGCAGGCCACGGTGTTGCACATGGGGGTCGGCGTGGGCCTGGGCGATATTGTTGATGGGGCCGCAAGGCACGGAATTGGCTTCCAGCAGCGCGACCCATTGCGCCGTGGACCGGGTGCGCGTGAGCTCCATCATCATCGCGATCAGCGTCTTGCGGTTGTTGACGCGGCCGGTGTTGGTGGCATAGCGCTCGTCGCGCGCCCAGTCCACGCCCGCGGCGTCGCAGAAGCGTGCGAACTGCCCGTCGTTGCCGATGGCCAGCAGCATATTGCCGTCGGCGGTCGGGAAGTCCTGGTAGGGCACCACGCTAGGGTGGATATTGCCTTGGCGCCGCGGCACGTCGCCGGCGTTCAGGAAGCCCGCGCCCTGGTTGGCCAGCACCGCCATCGCCACATCCAGCAGGGCGATGTCGATATGCTGGCCGCGGCCGGTGAAGTGGCGCGCTTCCAGCGCGCTCAGGATCGCGGTGGTGGCGTACATGCCGGTGAACAGGTCGATCACGGCCACGCCTACCTTCATCGGGCCGCCGCCGGGCTCGCCGTCGGCGTGGCCGGTGATGCTCATCAGGCCGCTCATGGCCTGGATCAGCAGGTCGTAGCCGGGCCGCGCCGCGTAGGGTCCGGTGTGGCCAAACCCCGTGACCGAGCAATAGATCAGGCGCGGGTTGAGCGCGCTCAGGCTGTCATAGTCCAGCCCGTAGCGCTTGAGGCCGCCGGTCTTGAAATTCTCCACCACCACATCGCTCTGCCGGGCCAGCTCGCGGATCAGCTCCTGTCCCTCGGGCGTGGCCATGTCCACGGTGACCGAGCGCTTGTTGCGGTTGGCGGCGGTGAAATAGCAAGCCTGCCGGGTCGGCGCGCCGGCCTCGTCGGCGAGGAAAGGGGGCCCCCAGTGGCGCGTATCGTCGCCTTCGCCGGGTTTTTCGATCTTGATCACGTCGGCGCCCATGTCCGCCAGGTTCTGGGTTGACCACGGTCCGGCCAGCACGCGCGAGAGATCGAGCACGCGCAGGTGACTCAGGGCGCCGGTGCGGGCGGAGGGGGGAGGAAGGCCAGCGGCCGGCGTAGCGGTGGAATCTGTCATGTCAGGTCAGGCGGTCTCAAGGCAGGCTGCCCGTCCTGGGGACGGGCAGCGTTGCGCGCGGGCATGGTTCAGGCGTATTGGCGCGGGGCGCGGTGCTTACGCGCCGCGGGCCTCACGGATCATGTTGCGCGCGATGATGACCTGCTGGATCTGCGTGGTGCCCTCATACAGGCGGAACAGGCGCACATCGCGGTAGAAGCGCTCGATGCCGAACTCGGAAATATAGCCGGAACCGCCGAGAATCTGTACCGCGCGGTCCGCCACGCGGCCCACCATCTCGGTGGCGAACATCTTGCAGCACGAGGCTTCGGTGGAGACGTTCCTGCCTTCGTCGCGGCGGCGCGCGGCGTCGATCACCATGCATTCGGCGGCATAAAGCTCGGCCTGGCTGTCGGCCAGCATGGCCTGGATCAGCTGGAACTCGCAGATCGGCTGGCCGAACTGCTGGCGCTCCAGTGCGTAGTTCAGCGCGTCGCGCAGCACGCGCCTGGCCACCCCGACGCTGACCGCCGCAATGTGCAGCCGGCCCTTGTCGAGCACCTTCATCGCCGTCTTGAAGCCCTGGCCTTCCTTCAGGCCGATCAGGTTCTCGGCCGGTACGCGCACGTTGTCGAAGATCACGTCGCAGGTATGCGCGCCTTTCTGCCCCATCTTCACGTCGCGCTTGCCGAAGCTGATGCCGGGCGTCCTGGCATCGACGATAAATGCCGAGACGCCGGCCGAGCCCTTGATTTCAGGGTTGGTACGCGCCATCAGCGTGAACATGCCGGCCTGCGGCGCGTTGGTGATAAAGCGCTTGGTGCCGTTGACCACGTAGTGGTCGCCATTCCTGACCGCGGTGGTGCGCAGCGAACCGGCGTCCGAGCCGGCTTCCGGTTCGGTCAGGGCAAAGGAGGCCAGGATCTCGCCGGTGGCCAGGCGGGGCAGCCACGCGGCCTGCTGCTCCGGCGTGCCATCCATCAGGATGCCCTGCGAGCCGATGCCCACGGTGGTGCCCAGCAGCGAGCGGAAGGCCGGCGAGGTCTGGCACAGCTCCATGACCACGCGCACTTCCTCCTCCATGGTCAGCTCCAGGCCGCCAAAGCGCTCGGGGATGGTCATGCCGAACAGGCCCATCTCGCGCATGTCCTGCACGATATCCTGCGGGATTTCGTCGGTCTCGGCGACCAGCGCCTCGGCGGGCACCAGGCGCTCGCGCACAAAGCGGCGCACGCTGTCGAGCAGGGCTTCGAGGATGTCGTTATCGCGGATCATGTCGGTTCTTCCTGGGTGTCGGGTCGGTGTCGGTTCGAGGGGGCGGGACCATCAGTCCAGCGTCACGCCCTTGAGCACGCTGGCCCACTGCGTGCGCTCGCGCGCGGCGGTGTTCACGACATCCTGCGTGGTGCCGCTCCACTGCTCGTAGCCCAGTTCGGCATAGCGCTTCCTGAGCTCAACGTCTTCCACGGCCTGCCGCACTGCTGCGGCCAGCTTCTGGGTCTGCTCGGGGGTTACGCCCTTGGGGGCGTAGATGGCGTACCAGCCGCCGGCTTCGTAGTCCTTGAGGCCGGCAATCCCGGATTCGCGGAAGGTGGGCACGCCGGGCAGCGATGCGCTGCGCTTGGGCGAGCCCACGGCGATGGGCTTGACCTTGCCGCTCTGCACATAGCCGCTGGCGGTGCTGATGATATCGAACATCACGTCGATCTGGCCGCCGATGGTGTCGGTCATGGCCGGGGCATTGCCCTTGTAGGGAATATGGTTCAGCTGGACCTGCGCCTGCCGGGCGAACAGGGCCATGGCGACGTGGTTGGAGCTGCCGACGCCCGAGGAGCCGTAGCTGAGCTTGCCGGGATGCGCCCTGGCGTAGGCAACCAGGTCCTGGGTGCCCTTGAACGGCTCCTTGACGTTGGCCACCAGCATGTTGTAGTAGCGCGCCACCGGTGCCACCGGGGCGAGGTCCTTGGCCGGGTCGTACGGCAGGCTCTTCATGATGTTGGGCGCGACCGTCAGCGCCGCGCTGGCGGCGAACCACAGCGTGGCGCCGTCGGGCCTGGCGCGGACCACTTCATAGCCGGCCAGCGTGGCATTGGCGCCGGGCTTGTTGTCGACGATGACGTTGGCGTTGAGCGCCTTGCCCAACGCCACCGCAAACAGGCGCGCGGCCTGGTCGGCGGGGCCGCCGGCCGCGTAGCCGACCACGAGGCGCACCGGCTGGCCGTTGGGCTGTGCCGAGGCAGGGGGAGTAGCCAGGGTTGCGCCGCACAGAGCCAGGGCGGCCAGCATGGCGTGGCGGCGTGAGGTGGAAATCAAGATACTTCTCCTACGTAAAGCAAAGAGCCGATGGCAAAAGCCGAAAAGCAAAAGGCAAAAAGGCAGGCTCAGCCCCCGCCGTCGCGCACGGGGGCTGTACGGTGAATGGAGTGGGTTTTCTCAGTAGCGTTCGAAGACCGCGGCAATACCCTGGCCGCCGCCGATGCACATGGTTTCCAGGCCATAGCGGCCGCCACGGCGCTGCAGTTCATGCAGCAGCGTGGCCAGGATGCGCACGCCGGTGGCGCCGATCGGATGGCCCAGCGAGATGCCCGAGCCGTTCACGTTCAGCTTCTGCTCGATCGCATCCTGGTCATGCCATTCCCAGCCCTTGAGCACGGCCAGCACCTGGCAGGCGAAGGCTTCGTTCAGCTCGACCAGGTCCATCTGGTCCAGCGTCAGGTTCAGGCGCGCCAGCAGCTTCTTCACCGCGGGCACCGGGCCGATGCCCATGTGCGAGGGCTCGCAGCCGGCCGCCGCCCAGCCCACCAGCGAGGCCATGGGGGTCAGGCCCAGTTCGGCCAGCTTGTCTTCGGCCACGATCAGGCAGGCAGCCGACGCGTCATTCTGCTGGCTGGCGTTGCCAGCGGTGACGGTACCGTTCGGCATCAGCGTGCGCAGCTTGCCCAGGCTTTCACGCGTGGTTTCCGGGCGGAAACCTTCGTCGCGCGCGAACCGCACCGGATCGCCCTTGCGCTGGGGCACCTGCACGGGCACGACCTCGGCATCGAAGCGGCCGGCCTCCCAGGCTGCCGCGGCGCGTGCGTGGCTGCGGGCGGCGAAGACATCGGCCGCCTCGCGGCTGATGCCGTAGTCGCGCGCCAGGTTCTCGGCCGTCTCGATCATCCCGGAGATCTTGCCGAAGCGCTCGACCGGCTGGGAGCGTTCACGGCCGCGGTCGAGGCGGTCGAAGAAGCGCACATTGCCCGAGCGCGCGCCCCAGCGCATGTCGGTGGTGTAGTACTCGATATTGCTCATGCTCTCGACGCCGCCCGCGATCACCACGTCGGCGGCGCCGCTTTGCACCATCATCGAGGCCGTGACGATGGCCTGCAGGCCGCCGCCGCAGCGGCGGTCCAGCTGCATGCCCGGCACCTCGACCGGCAGGCCGGCCTGCAGCGCGGCCCAGCGGCCGACGCAGGGCACTTCGCTGTTGGCGTAGGACTGGGCAAAGACCACGTCGTCGATACGCGCGGGATCGATGCCGCTGCGTTCCACCACGGCGCGCACGGCGGTGGCGGCCAGTTCCTCCACAGGCACCGGGCGCAAGCTGCCGCCGAAGGTGCCGACGGGCGTGCGGAGGGGAGTGACGATTGCAGCTCTGCGCATGGAAGTCTCCTTGGAACTCTGTGTTGGGGTGAGCAAATAAGTCAGTTTGTCAGCGTGTGCCCGGGAAGGGCGACGAAGACCGCGCCGCACTGGCGCAGCAGGGCGTGGGCCTGGCGTTCCAGGTCCGCGCGGTGTTCGGGGGCGGCAATGTCCAGCATGCGGCGCACGCGCTGCGACAGCGTCTGGCCGCGCAGGTCGGCAACGCCGTGTTCGGTGACGATCAGGCCCGCGTCCGAGCGGGGCGTGCTGACCGGGCCGGACAACTGGGCCACGATGCGGCTCGCGCCCTTGGCGGTTGCTGGCAGCGCGACTATGGGCAGGCCGCCGCGGCTGCGCGCGGCGCCGCGCAGGAAGTCCACGGCACCGCCGACGGCGCCGACATAGACGCCGGCGGCAACTTCGGCGTTCACCTGGCCGGTGAGGTCGACCTCGATGGCGGAGTTGATGGCGGTCAGCTTGTCGACGCTGGCCAGCACCTCGGGGTGATGGGTATAGGCGGTCTCGCGCAGCTGCAGCTGCGGATTGCGGTGGGCCCAGCGCCGCAGCCGTTCGCTGCCCATCAGGATGCCGGCGATGCCCACGCCCGTATCGATGCTCTTGCGTGCGTTGGTCAGCACCCCGGCTTCGGCCAGCGCCGCAATGCCGTCGCCGATCGCGCCGCTGTGCAGCCCCAGGTCGCGGTGGCCATTCAGCGCAGCGACCACGGCCTCTGGCAGGTTGCCGATGCCCATCTGCAGGGTGGCGCCATCCTCCACCCAGCCGGCGATGTGGCGAGCGATAGCCTGTTCGGCCGGGCCGGGCGCGCTGCGGTCAAGGCTGATCGGCGGGTGCAGCGCTTCGACCTGCAGGTCGATATCGTCCGCGCTCAGGTAGCGGCTGCCGTGGGTCCACGGCACCTCAGGGTTCACCTCGGCGATGATGACGCGGGCGCGGTCGAGCGCCGCGGGGAGGTATTCATGCACCAGCCCCAGGCTGTGGCGCCCCTGCTCGTCGGCGGGCGAGACCTGCACCAGCGCCACGTCCGCCCGCAGCGTGCCCTGGCGGATCAGCCCGGGCAGGTGCGAATAGTGGCTGGGCACGATGTCCAGCACGCCGGCCCTGGCCAGTTGCCGGTGCGGGCCGCTGGCGGCGTAGCCGAAGAAGTCGAGCACATCCGCCTGGGCCGGCTGCAGCGTGTCTGACTGCCCGATGCCGACAAAGACACTGAGCCGTCCGCCCTGGGCGATGGCGTGGCGGTGCTCCACCAGTGCGCGCGTCAGCGTCAGCGGCTCGGCGGTCGCTTGCCCCCACCAGATATGGTCTCCGGGGCGGATCAGGGCTTGCAGGCGGGAGGCGAGGGTGTGCATGTCCACGGGGCAGCGGTCAGTCGGCGCATGCGCCGGATAGCCCGGAGCATGTTCCCAAAGCGTGGTTTGCGCTATTTGACAATGCCAATGGCGGACTTTGGCGAAAGCGAAAGGCCTTAACCGTCGCCAGGACTTAACCCCGGTGGAAGGCGCGCTTTCGGAAAGGCTGATTGTCCAACCGGCCGAACGCCGCGACTATTGCGGTTATCACAAGGAGGCGGCCGTCCGCCAGAGACCGAACGCAAGCCAAGCGCTATGATCGAACAGACCCAATCGAACAACTTCCAAGAAATCCGCGACGCCATCCGCGCGCTTTGCGCGGAGTTTCCCGATGAGTACTTCCGCAAGGTGGACGAGCAGCGCGCCTACCCCGAGGCCTTTGTCAATGCGCTGACCGCGGCGGGCTGGCTGGCGGCGCTGATTCCGCAGGAGTACGGTGGTTCCGGCCTGGGTCTGACCGAAGCCTCGGTCATCATGGAAGAGATCAACCGCTGCGGCGGCAACTCCGGCGCCTGCCACGGCCAGATGTACAACATGGGCACGCTGCTGCGGCACGGCTCCAGGGCACAGAAGGACAAGTACCTGCCGAAGATTGCCTCGGGGGAATGGCGCCTGCAGTCCATGGGCGTGACCGAGCCCACCACCGGCACTGACACCACCAAGATCAAGACCTCGGCGGTCAAGAAGGACGGACGCTACGTCGTCAACGGCCAGAAGGTCTGGATCAGCCGCGTCCAGCACAGCGACTTCATGATCCTGCTGGCGCGCACCACGCCGCTGGCCGACGTGAAGAAGAAGAGCGAGGGGATGTCCATCTTCATGGTGGACCTGCACGAGGCGCAGAAGAAGGGCCTGACCGTCCGCCCGATCCCCAACATGGTCAACCACGAGACCAATGAACTGTTTTTCGAGGACCTGGAAATCCCCGAGGAAAACCTGATCGGTGAAGAGGGCAAGGGCTTCAAGTACATCCTCGATGGCCTGAACGCCGAGCGCACGCTGATCGCGGCCGAGTGCATCGGCGACGGCTATTGGTTCATCGACCGCGTGACCAAGTACGTCAGGGAACGCGAGGTCTTCGGCCGCCCCATCGGCCAGAACCAGGGCGTGCAGTTCCCGATCGCCGAGTCCTTTATCGAACTGGAAGCGGCGAACCTGATGCGCTGGAAAGCCTGTGAGCTGTTTGACAAGCACGAGCCCATGGGGGCCCAGGCCAACATGGCCAAGTACCTGGCGGCCAAGGCGAGCTGGGAGGCCGGCAACGCCTGCCTGCAGTTCCACGGTGGTTTCGGCTTTGCCTGCGAATACGACGTGGAGCGCAAGTTCCGGGAAACGCGGCTGTACCAGGTGGCACCGATCTCCACCAACCTGATCTACTCTTTCGTCGCCGAACACGTCCTGGGCCTGCCGCGCTCATTCTGAGCGATGGACGGCGCGCCAGCCCCAACATTCAAGGGGCTGGCCAGATGGAACCCCGGCAGCAACGGCGCCGGGGTTCCTGCTTCGCCCAGGCCCCGAATTCCCCTCCCTGTCTCCTCTCTTCGCCCGCGCAGCCGGATCCAGCCCGATCCTCAAATCGGAAACTGCGTCGTCGACAGCACCTGCTTGAGCACCATGAACGAGCGAATCTGCCGCACGCCCGGCAGGTAGAGCAACTGCTCCGCGTGGAGGCGGTTGAAGCTCTCGCTGTCCTTGGTCCTGAGCATCATGATGTAGTCGAACTCGCCGGTGACTTCATGGCATTCCATACAGCCTGATACCTTCTGCGCCGCTTTCTCAAAGGCGGCAAACGACTCGGGCGTGGACCTGTCCAGCACGACCCCGATGATGACCAGCATTCCTGCGTCCAGCGGAGCCGGGTTCAGCAGCGCCACGACGCCGCGGATCAGGCCATCTGCCTTCAGGCGTTCCACGCGGCGCAGGCACGCGGGCGGGCTGAGGCTGACCTTGCCCGCCAGGGCCAGGTTGGAAATGGACGCATCGCGCTGCAAGGCGCGCAGGATGGCCTTGTCCGTGCGATCCAGCACCGGCGCGGGCTGCGCGGAGGTCTCGGATTTCGCACGAAATTTTATTCTGGATGTCGCCATTTCTACGAAATAAAGAAAATTTCATGGTACTTCCTGGCTTTTTATCGTGCAAGAAGTCGCAGATATTTGCAAGCACCTTTCGTCCCAGCCTTCTTATGATGATTCCAGATGCGGCGTCGCGCGGCGTCCGTGCGAATGCCGGGCTTTGCGGCTGCAAGGCGCCCGCATGCCAACCGCAACCTGGAGCCAGTCATGAACCTGAAGCAATTTCCGCGTCATTCCCTGACCTTCGGCCCGACGCCGATCCATCCGCTATCGCGGCTGAGCGAAAGCCTGGGTGGCAAGGTCGAGCTCTATGCCAAGCGCGACGACTGCAACAGCGGGCTCGCCTTTGGCGGCAACAAGACGCGCAAGCTCGAATACGTCATTCCAGACGTGCTGGCGCAGGGCGCCGATACGCTGGTCTCGATCGGCGGGATCCAGTCGAACCACACGCGCCAGGTTGCCGCCATCGCGGCCCACCTGGGGCTGAAGTGCGTGCTGGTGCAGGAGAACTGGGTCAACTACTCCGACGCGGTTTATGACCGCGTGGGCAACATCCAGATGTCGCGCATCATGGGGGCCGACGTGCGCCTGGTCAGCGAAGGCTTCGACATCGGTATTCGCCCCAGCTGGGAAGAAGCCATGGAGAGCGTGCGCAAGGCGGGCGGCAAGCCCTACCCGATTCCGGCAGGCTGCTCGGAGCATCCGCTCGGCGGTCTCGGCTACGTAGGCTTCGCCGAGGAAGTGCGGGAGCAGGAAGCCGGACTCGGCTTCAGGTTCGACTACATCGTGGTCTGCTCGGTCACCGGCAGCACGCAGGCGGGCATGGTGGTCGGATTCGCTGCCGACGGCCGCGCGGACCGGGTCATCGGCATCGATGCATCGGCCAAGCCGGAACCGACGCGCGCGCAGATCCTGCGCATCGCCCGCCATACCGCGGAGCTGGTCGGCCTCGGCCGCGACATCACTGAAGCGGACGTGGTGCTGGACACCCGCTATGGCGGACCCGAATACGGCCTGCCTTCGGCCGGCACCCTGGAAGCCATCCGCCTCAGCGCCAGGCTGGAGGGCATGATGACGGACCCGGTCTATGAGGGCAAGTCCATGCAGGGCATGATCGACATGGTCCGTCGCGGCGAGTTTCCGCAAGGATCGAAAGTCCTCTTTGCACACCTGGGCGGGGTACCGGCATTGAACGCCTACAGCTTCCTGTTCAAGGACGGCTGATTCCATGCGCAGGTGCGCAGCCGGGATTCCCCGGATGCCCGGTTAATCGTTGCCCGCCTGCGCGCCCGCCCCAAAGCGCAGGCGCAGGCTCCGGTTGGCATCGTGCAGCGAACCGTCCGCCGCTTCCACCACGCGGTGCAGGTAGTCTTCGCTGGCGTCTAGCAGCGCCCCGTACAGGGTGTGGCACAAGCCGCGCGCGGTGCGGCCGGGCCAGTCTTGCGGCAGCATCGCTTCGGGCAGGTTGGGGTCGCGCAGCAGCACACGCCGGTATTCGTGCACCAGGAGCGTCCGCACGAAGAAAGCATCGGCCGGAGCAAGCCCGGCGGCCTCTTCGGCCAGCGGCGCAAAGCGGCGCAGCAGTGCCTGCCAGGCAGCGGCCACGTCGCCGAGCTTGAAGGTCTGGTGCATCAGCGCCTGCAGTGGCCGGATGGAAAACGCCTCGAGGCTGCTCGCTTCCATCACCGCCACATCGTCCTGCGCGCGTGCGGCCTGGAGGATTTCGCGCAGCGAGGCGAGGTCCGCTTGGGGGTGGGCCATCACCCCCGGCGCGATGGCGCCGAAGCCCTCCCACAGCAATTCCCGCTTCAGCTTCTGCCGGACCGTGGCGCGTACGTCACCGCGCACCATCACCAGGGTCCAGCGGCCGTCCCATTCGGATGCCTCACCCGCATAGATGCGCTTGCCGGCGTGCAGTACACGCTGCAAACCGGCGTCTGACAGCCCGTAGTAGCTGCGCCGCCCCATCCTGGTCGCGGCCAGCCAGTCGTCGGCGGTAAGGCGGAAGGTGGCGGTGCGCACCAGCCGGTCATTGATGCCGAACGGCGCCGCCAGCCGGATCAGGCTGCCCAGCCAGATGGCCTGCGGCCGCGGCGCCACCACATCGCCGAACAAGGTCACCAGCATGGAATTGGCGCCCAGCTTCAGCCCGCGTGCCAGCCGCGCCACGCGCGGATCTGTGCCTGGCGTCGCCATCGGCCCGCTCCCTGAAGTGATACACAAATGCAGATTGATTGAATCAAATTGTATCACTACCATCCGTTGCAACTGACGATGTTGATGCAGGTCAAGACCCCGATTCAGAGCAACCAAGAGCGGAGCAAAGGATGTACGCACAGCTGGTGGAGACAGGAGCGACGAGGCTTCGCGCCATGGAAGAAATGGAGCCGCAGGAGCGCGAGTTCCAGGCGCGCGTCGATGCCGGGATCAAGATCGAGGCCAAGGACTGGATGCCGGAGGCCTATCGCAAGACCCTGGTCCGCCAGATCTCGCAGCATGCCCATTCCGAGATTGTGGGCCAGCTGCCGGAAGGCAACTGGGTCACCCGCGCGCCGACGCTGGAGCGCAAGGCAGTCTTGCTGGCCAAGATCCAGGATGAGGCCGGCCATGGCCTGTATCTCTACAGCGCGGCCGAGACCCTGGGCGTGTCGCGCGACCAGATGCTGGGCGACCTGCACACCGGCAAGGCCAAGTATTCCAGCATCTTCAACTACCCGACGCTGAGTTGGGCCGACATCGGCATGATCGGCTGGCTGGTCGACGGCTCGGCCATCATCAACCAGGTGCCGCTGTGCCGCTGCTCGTTCGGGCCCTATGCGCGCGCCATGGTGCGCGTGTGCAAGGAAGAGTCGTTCCACCAGCGCCAGGGCTACGACATCCTGCTGTCGCTGTGCAACGGCACCCCCGAGCAGAAGCAGATGGCGCAGGACGCGCTCAATCGCTGGTGGTGGCCGGCGCTGATGATGTTCGGCCCGTCCGACGGCGATTCGCCCAACAGCGCGCAATCCATGCAATGGCGCATCAAGCTGTTCTCCAATGACGAGCTGCGCCAGAAGATGGTCGACCAGACCGTGCCGCAGGCAGAGTACCTGGGCCTGGCCATTCCGGATCCCGAACTGAAGTGGAACGAGGAGCGCGGCCACTATGACTTCGGCGAGATCGACTGGTCCGAGTTCTACAACGTCATCCAGGGCAACGGCCCCTGCAACCGCGAGCGCCTGCGCACCCGCGTCAAGGCCTGGGAAAAGGGCGCGTGGTTCCGCGATGCCCTGGTGACCCACGCCGACAAGCAGGCCCAGCGCGCCGCCGCGTGACCCCGCGGCGCCCGGCGCCGCCATCCGTCCAACGCAATGACACAGGAGGTTGCCATGAAAGAGTGGCCGCTTTGGGAGATCTTTATCCGCAGCCAGCACGGCCTGGCCCACAAGCACGTGGGCAGCCTGCACGCGCCCGACGGCGAAATGGCGATCAACAACGCGCGTGACGTCTATACGCGCCGCAACGAGGGCGTCAGCGTCTGGGTGGTGAAGGCCGGCGACGTGGTCGCCAGCAGCCCCGGCGACAAGGGCCCGCTGTTCGAGCCGGCCAACAGCAAGGTCTACCGCCACCCGACGTTCTTCCCGATGCCGGAAGCCGTCAAGCACATCTGATACGGCCCGCATGATGGACAACCACAAGCTCGAATACCTGCTGCGCCTCGGCGACGCCACGCTGGTCCTTGGCCAGCGCTTGTCGGAATGGTGCGGCCGCGGCCCGGCGCTGGAAGAGGACATCGCGCTGACCAATGTCGCGCTCGACCTGATCGGCCAGACCCGGCTGTGGCTGGGCTACGCCGCGGAAGTGGAGGGCGCCGGCCGCAGCGCCGACCAGCTGGCCTACCTGCGCGACGCGCACCAGTTCCGCAACCCGCTGCTGGTGGAGCAGCCCAACGGCAGCTATGCCGATACGCTGGCGCGGCAGTTCCTGTTCGACACCTGGCACTACTTCCTGCTCGACGGGCTGCAGCGCTCGACCGATGCCCGCATCGCCGAGATCGCCGCCAAGTCGCTCAAGGAAGTGACCTACCACGTGCGCCGCAGCGCCGACCTGGTGGTGCGCCTGGGCGACGGCAGCGAAGAGAGCCACCGCCGCATGCAGGATGCCTTCAACGACCTGTGGATGTTCAGCGATGAGCTGTTCGAGTCCGACGCGGGCGACGCCGCGCTGGTGCAGGCCGGCCTGGTGCCGGATCCCGCATCACTGGCCGAACCGTGGCAGCGCCACGTGGCCGCGGTGCTGGAAGAAGCCACGCTGCAGCTGCCTGCGGGCACGTGGTCGCAGAGCGGCGGCCGCCACGGCCGCCATACCGAACACCTCGGCTACCTGCTGGCCGAAATGCAGTTCCTGCAGCGCGCCTATCCGGGCGCCAGCTGGTGAACGCCATGACTGCGCAAGCGATCGCACGCCCGGCGCTCGGGCAGGTCTGGACCTGGCTCGATACGGTGCCCGATCCCGAGATCCCGGTGATCTCGGTGGTGGATCTCGGCATTGTGCGCGACGTGGCATGGGAGGACGACGCCTGCGTCGTCACCATCACCCCGACGTACTCCGGCTGCCCGGCCATGACCGTGATCCGGGAGGAGATCGAGCGCACGCTGGCTGCGCAGGGCATTGCCAGCGTGCGCGTGCGCACGCAGCTGGCGCCGGCCTGGACCACCGACTGGATGACGCCGCGCGGCAAGGCCAGCCTGGGCGGCTACGGCATTGCGCCGCCGGCCCAGCAGGTGATCGACATCAGCGGCATCAGCCGCAAGGCGGCGCCGGCGCTGGTGGTGGCGTGCCCGCACTGCGGCTCGCGGCACACGCGGCTGGTGAGCCAGTTCGGCTCGACCGCCTGCAAGGCCCTGTACCGCTGCGGCGACTGCAAGGAACCGTTCGATTACTTCAAGGCGCACTGAGCCTGACCGGGGTAGTGAGATGAGCAAATTCCATGAACTGACCGTGGCCTCGGTCACCCGCGAAACCCGCGATGCCGTGGCCGTGACCTTTGCCGTGCCGGATGAACTGGCCGACACCTACCGCTACATCCAGGGCCAGCACCTGACGCTGCGCACCGGCATCGGCGGCGAGGACGTGCGCCGCTCGTACTCGATCTGCTCGGCGGTGCAGGACGCGCAGCTGCGCGTCGCGATCAAGCGCGTCGACGGCGGCCTGTTCTCCAACTGGGCCAACGAACAACTGCAGCCCGGCATGAAGCTGGAAGTGATGCCGCCATCCGGCCACTTCCACGTGCCGCTGTCTGCCACGCAGGCGAGGCACTACGTGGCCTTCGCCGCCGGCAGCGGCATCACGCCGATGCTGTCGATCATCAAGACTACGCTGGAGGCCGAGCCCCAGAGCCGCTTCACGCTGTTCTACGGCAACCGCGCCTCGTCTTCGGTGCTGTTCAAGGAAGAGCTGGAAGACCTGAAGGACACCTACCTGCAGCGCTTCAACCTGGTGTTCGTGCTCAGCCGCGAGCAGCTGGATATCGACCTGTTCAACGGCCGCATCGACGGCGAGAAGGTCAATGCCTTGCTCAAGCACTGGGTCAAGCCGCAGGACATCGACATCGCCTTTATCTGCGGCCCGCACTCGATGATGGAAGAGGTGTCGCAGGCGCTGCTCGACAACGGCGTGGACAAGGCCCGCATCAAGCGCGAGCTGTTTGCCACCAGCATTCCCGCGGCCCGCCCGGCGGCGCATGCGCACAAGCAGGTGGGGCAGCAGCAGTGCGAGGTCACGGTGATCCAGGACGGCCGCACGCGCTCCTTCACGCTGGAGAAGAACAAGGAGACGGTGCTGGATGCCGCGCTGGCGCAAGGCATCGAGCTGCCTTACTCATGCAAGGGCGGGGTCTGCTCGACCTGCCGCTGCAAGCGCATCGAAGGCGAGGTCGACATGGACGTCAACTTTGCGCTGGAGGACTACGAAGTCGCGCGCGGCTTCATCCTCAGCTGCCAGAGCTACGCCGTCAGCGACAGGCTGGTGATCGACTTCGACCAGGAAACCTGAAGCGCTTCCCGCGGCAATCCCTTGCCGCCATCCCGAACCATACGCAAACCATTCTGCCCCCGGAGCAAGCCGTGTCCCATCCGTTTTTTGAACGCCACCAGGCGCTGCTGGAACAAGCCACCCAAGCCATTGCCGAGCGCGGCTACTGGAGCCCGTTCAGCGAAATGCCGAGCCCCAGGGTCTACGGCGAAACCGCCAACGCCGACGGCAAGGCTGCCTTCGAGGCCCGCCTGAACCGCCCGTTCGCGCTGTCGCAGCCGGGCACCGTCGGCCAGGCCGGCAAGGAAGTCTCGCCCTACGGCGCGGAACTGGGCATCACCTATCCGAAGCCCGACCTCGACCAGCTCTTTGCCGGCATGGCCGAAGGCATGCCGGCCTGGCGCAAGGCCGGGCCGGAAGCCTGGGTCGGCGTGTCGCTGGAAATCCTGCAGCGCCTGAACCGCCGCAGCTTCGAGATTGCCTACGCGGTAATGCACACCACCGGCCAGGCCTTCATGATGGCCTTCCAGGCCGGCGGCCCGCACGCGCAGGACCGCGGGCTGGAAGCGGTGGCCTACGCCTGGGACGAGATGCGCCGCATTCCGAAGCAGGCCATCTGGGAGAAGCCGCAGGGCAAGAACGAGCCGCTGCGCATGGAGAAGCGCTACAGCGTGGTGCCGCGCGGCGTGGGCCTGGTGATCGGCTGCTGCACCTTCCCGACCTGGAACGGCTATCCCGGCCTGTTCGCCAGCCTGGCGACCGGCAACGCGGTGGTGGTCAAGCCGCACCCGGGCGCGATCCTGCCGCTGGCGATCACCGTCGAGGTGGCGCGCGAGGTGCTGCAGGAAGCCGGCTTCGACCCCAACCTGGTCACGCTGGTGGCCAACGACCCGACCGAGCGCATGGCGTCCACGCTGGCGCTGCGCCCGGAAGTGCGCCTGATCGACTTCACCGGCAGCAGCGCCAATGGCAACTGGCTGGAGCGCAACGCGCACCAGGCCCAGGTCTATACCGAGAAGGCCGGCGTCAACCAGATCGTGATCCACTCCACCAGCGACTTCAAGGGCATGGTGCGCAATATCGCGTTCTCGCTGGCGCTGTACTCGGGCCAGATGTGCACGGCACCGCAGAACATCTATGTGCCGAAGGGCGGCATCGACACGCCGGAAGGGCACCTCAGCTTCGACCAGGTGGCCGCGGCGATCGGGGAGGGCGTGGTCAGGCTCACCAGCGATGCGGCCAAGGCGGTGGAGCTGCTCGGCGCGATCCAGAACGACGGGGTGGTTCAGCGCATCGAATCGTCGCGCGCACTGGGCGAGATCGTCGCCGACAGCCGCGTGCTGGAGCACCCGGAGTTCCCCGGCGCGCGCATCCGCACGCCGCTGGTGCTCAAGGTGGACGCCAGCGACGAGGACAAGATCATGCAGGAATTGTTCGGCCCGATCTCGTTCATCGTCGCCACCGACAACACCGCGCACAGCATCGCGCTGGCGCACCGCGGCGCGAAGGAACATGGCGCACTGACGTTGTCGGCCTACACCACCGATGCCGGCATGGCCGAGGGCATCCGCGAAGCCGCCGAGGACGCGGGCGTGGCCCTGTCGCTGAACCTGACCGGGGGCGTGTTCGTCAACCAGTCGGCCGCGTTCAGCGACTTCCACGCCACCGGCGCCAACCCGGCAGCCAATGCCTCGCTGTCGGATGCGGCTTTCGTCGCCAACCGCTTCCGCGTGGTACAGAGCCGTTCCCATATCTGAGGCAGTCGCAGTACCCGGCGCCGGCCCCCAATAGAAATGCGGCGCAATCATAACGATGATGGAGTAGACAATGGTTCAACGCATCCCCAACCCCAACGAGCTGGAGCCGATCGAGCGCGCCAGCCGCGACGAACTGCAGGCGCTGCAGCTGGAACGGCTGAAATGGAGCGTGCGCCATGCCTACGACAACGTGCCGCATTACCGCAAGGCCTTCCATGCGGCCGGGGTGCATCCGGACGACCTGCAGTCGCTGTCGGATCTGTCGAAGTTCCCGTTCCTGACCAAGCAGGACCTGCGCGACAACTATCCCTTCGGCATGTTCGCGGTGCCGCGCGAGAAGGTGGCGCGCGTGCATGCGTCGAGCGGCACCACGGGCAAGCCGACCGTGGTCGGCTATACCGCGAAGGATATCGATACCTGGGCCAGCGTGGTGGCGCGCTCGATCCGCGCCGCCGGCGGCCGCGCCGGCGACCTGGTCCATGTCAGCTATGGCTACGGCCTGTTCACGGGCGGCCTGGGTGCCCACTATGGCGCCGAGAAGGCCGGCTGCACGGTGATCCCCATGTCCGGCGGGCAGACCGAGAAACAGGTGCAGCTGATCCGCGAGTTCGAGCCCAACATCATCATGGTGACGCCGTCATACATGCTGAACCTGATCGAGGAGATGGAGCGCCAGGGCATGGATCCGTCGGAAAGCTCGCTCAAGGTGGGCATCTTCGGCGCCGAGCCGTGGACGGATGCGATGCGCGCCGAAATCGAGGCACGTGCTGGTATCGACGCGGTGGACATCTACGGCCTGTCTGAAGTCATGGGGCCGGGTGTCGCTTGCGAATGCATCGAGAGCAAGGACGGTCCGGTGATCTGGGAAGACCACTTCTACGCCGAGATCATCGATCCGGTCACCGGCGAGGTGCTGCCGGATGGAGAAGAGGGCGAACTGGTGTTCACGTCGCTCACCAAGGAAGCGCTGCCGGTGATCCGATACCGCACGCGCGACCTGACGCGCCTGCTGCCGCCCACCTCGCGTTCGATGCGCCGCATCGGCAAGATCACCGGCCGCTCGGACGACATGCTGATCATCCGCGGCGTCAATGTGTTCCCGTCGCAGATCGAGGAGCTGATCCTGAAGACGCCGGCGCTGGCGCCGCAGTACCAGCTGGTGGTGACCCGCGACGGCCACCTGGACAAGCTGGAAGTGCGCGTCGAAGCGCGGCCCGGAGGTTCGGCACCCCTCTGCGCGGACGACCGCGCGATGCTGGAGCGCGAGCTGAAGGACCAGATCAAGACCTACGTGGGCGTGACCACGCGCGTGCAGGTGGTGGATGCGGACGGCATCGAGCGCACCACGGTCGGCAAGGCACGGCGGGTGCTCGATATGCGGCCGAAGTTCACGCACGAGCAGCCGGTCGGGGCGATCTGAACGTATCGCATGAACTGACAAGCCACTGCATGTGTGCTCCCTCTCCCCATGCGGGGAGAGGGAGCACACCGCCGCAAGAGTTCAAGTCTCAACGAACCACTCAACGATGGCGCCCACCCAGAGGCGCCGTGCCCCCTGCGCCAAAGGAGACCACCATGGACGCGCGACAACTGGAAACCATCCAGAACCACCCCGATTTCATCCGGCTGACCAACGGGCGGACCCGCCTGGGCTGGTCGCTGACGCTGGTCATGCTGGCGATCTACTTCGGCTTTATCCTGCTGCTGGCGTTCTCGCCGGCCACGCTCGGCACACCGCTCGGCGCGGGTGTGATGACGGTGGGCATTCCCGTCGGCGTGGCGGTGATCGTCTCGGCCGTGCTGCTGACCGGGATCTACGTGTACCGGGCCAACCGCGACCTGGATCCGCTCAACGAACGCGTGCGCAAGGAGTGCCGGGCATGAAACCCGCCAACCGTTACCTGTGCGCGGCCCTGCTCGGGCTTGCCAGCATGGCCGCCGCGGCGGCCCCCGCCATCCAGGGCGATGCCGCGCCGCGGCCGCTGAACTGGAGCGCCATCGTGATGTTCCTGCTGTTCGTGCTGTTCACGCTCGGCATTACCCGCTGGGCCGCGCGCCGCACGCGCTCGGCATCCGACTTCTATGCCGCCGGAGGCGGGCTGAGCGGCTTCCAGAACGGCCTGGCCATCGCCGGCGACATGGTCTCGGCTGCCTCCTTCCTCGGCATCTCCGCGATGATGTTCGACAAGGGCTATGACGGGCTGATCTACGCGCTGGGCGTGGTGGCGGGCTGGCCGATCATCCTGTTCATCGTCGCCGAACGGCTGCGCAACCTTGGCCGCTATACCTTTGCCGACGTGGTGTCATACCGGCTGGCGCAGAAGCCGGTGCGGATCACCGCCGCCTGCGGCACGCTGACGGTGGTGATCATGTACCTGGTGGCGCAGATGGTCGGCGCCGGCAAGCTGATCGAGCTGCTGTTCGGCACCAGCTATGAGTCCGCCGTGGTGATCGTCGGCCTGTTGATGGTGCTGTATGTGATGTTCGGCGGCATGCTGGCCACCACCTGGGTGCAGATCATCAAGGCCGCGCTGCTGCTGGGCGGCGTGACCTTCATGGCGGTGATGGTGGTGGCGTACTTCGGCTTCAGCCCGGAAGCCATGTTCGCCGGCGCGGCGAAGGTGCATGACAAGGGGCTGGCGATCCTGTCTCCGGGCGGGCTGGTGTCCAATCCCATCGATGCGATCTCGCTGGGGGTGGGCATGATGTTCGGCACCGCGGGCCTGCCGCACATCCTGATGCGCTTCTTCACGGTGGCAGACGCCCGCGAGGCGCGCAAGTCCGTGCTCTACGCCACCGGCTTCATCGGCTACTTCTACGTGCTGATCCTGGTGGTGGGCTTCGGTGCGATCGTGATGGTGGGCGCGGATCCGGCCTACCGCGACGCGGCCGGCAAGATCATCGGCGGCAGCAATATGGTGGCGGTGCACCTGTCGCACGCGATCGGCGGCGATCTCTTCCTGGGCTTTATCTCGGCGGTGGCGTTCGCGACCATCCTCGCGGTGGTGGCGGGCCTGGCCCTGTCGGGCGCTTCCGCGGTCTCGCATGACCTGTACGCCAACGTGTTCCGCCGCGGGCAGGCCAACGAGAAGGACGAGATCCGGGTGTCCAAGGCGGCCACCCTGGTGATCGGCGTGCTGGCCATGGTGCTGGGCGTGATGTTCGAGAAGCAGAACATCGCCTTCCTGTCCGGCCTGGTGCTGGCGATCGCGGCCTCGGTCAACTTCCCGGTGCTGTTCCTGTCGATGTTCTGGAAAGGCCTGACCACGCGCGGCGCCGTGGCCGGCAGCCTGGCCGGGCTGGTGTCAGCGGTGGCGCTGCTGGTGCTGGGCCCGACGGTCTGGGTGGGCATCCTGCATCATGACAAGGCGATCTTCCCGTACGCCAACCCGGCGCTGTTCTCGATGACGCTGGCCTTCGCCAGCGCCTGGCTGGCGTCGGTGCTGGACCGCTCCACCCAGGCCAGCACCGAGCGCCAGCGCTATGGTGCGCAGTTCGTGCGTGCGATGACCGGGATCGGGGCTGCCGGGGCGAGCCAGCATTGATCCGGGGGGCAGGGCCGCGTAGCAGCAACGCTATTCGGTCAGTGGTTTCTGCGGCAGCCGCGCCGGCGGGCGCGGCTCTTCCCCGGTAATGGCGGTGAACTCGCCGCGGGTAAGGTTCTGCTTGTCGCCATTCGACAGGTGCAGGACTGCATAGACGTCGCCTTCCTCCTCCGGCAACACCCGCACGCTGATAATGTGGTCGGGGTTGAGAAAGAAGCCCGGCCTCAGCTCGATAAGATGCCCGGGCATGCTCTGCTGAGGCGGCGGAGTCTTCGCCGCTCGCGCAGCGGAGCCGTGCCCTCGGCGTGGGAGGTCCGTGTTTTCATCAGGTGGGGGCTTCTTCTCCATTTGCCAACTCCTGCTATGGCCCGGGCACGGGCATTACTTCAACAGATCGTCATGCAGTCGCCGTCGCAAGCCGGCAGCTTCGGCAAGCAGCGTTCCGGCGGACCGGCCTCGTACGAGCACACCAGATAGGCACGGTGTACCACACCGGCGTCTTCCGGAAACAGGAAGTCGCCGATCACGACCGGTCTCTCGTCGCTCAGGTACGGGAACGGGTACTCGATCACACCATGGAAGAGGCACGGCCAATCCTCGCTGGCCACGCAGGTCAGGAAGAAGCGGTCGCAGCACGCTTCGCCGTCGTCCTCGCATGTGCAGTCGCGATCTGGCACGAACTCGATCTCATGGTTGCGCGCGCCGCTGCAGCCTTGGGCCTCGAACCACAGTTCGACGCGGCGCATGCGCACCGGCCGCTGGCCCGGCAGGTACGGGAACATGCCGCGGCTCATGCGCAGCGTGAGCGCACGCGTGCAGCCGGGCATTTCTGCCGCCGGCACGGCTGCCTTGAACCGCTGCCACGCATCGGCGAAGTCCTGCTTCCAGTCAAAGAAGCGCAGCCCCGCGCCGGGCAGCAGGCAGGACGCGGCGGCCCAGCTTGCCTTGCGCAGCAGCGCTCCGCCTTCGCGAGCGGTGTAGCTCAACTGGACGATCAGGTCGCTTACCGTGTCAATGTCGAACGCGTTGGTCTCGATGGGCAGCTCGATGCGCCAGCGGCTGACCGCCCCGGCGTATTCGAACGGCAGGTAGCGCTCGTCGCGGAAATTGAGCTCGAACAGCCCCGAGTCGTTCTGCCCGGTGGAAGTTGCGATCGCTTCGGTTGCGCCATAGCGCTTCACGATGCGCGGATCATCCCTGGTCGCCTCGTAGCGCCGGCGCTCGCAGCAGCCGCAGGTGCATTCGCCAGGGCAGCAGTCTTCGACGTCGAGCAGCGTGGGCTCGATGCGGGTCGCGCTGCTCAGCAGCGTCAGCTTGCAGTGCACGCCCGTGTAAGGGCCCACGACAGAGGGGATGGTCAGGCTGACGCTCTTGACGCGGCGCAGGTAGTGTCCGGGGTATTCGCGGTCGAGGCGCCATTCGGGAATCTCGATCTCGCACATGCCTGTCGCCTTCAGCTGCAGGAACGCGAGCGGAAAATCAATCCGCAGCGACAGCCGCGTCACCAGCTCCTGCTCGCGCCGGTTCTGGTCGTAGTACGCCTTTTCCATTGCGCGCAGCGACGTCGACAGCCGCTCGCCGGCCAGCAGGCCTTCGTGCAGACCGTCCCAGATATCCGGTGGCAGTTGCGTCTGCGTGGTCAGCTCGCGTTCCAGCTGGAACGCGCGTTGTGCCTGGCGTGCCCAGCACCAGGCGATCTCGAACATCTGGTGGTGCAGCGCCGCTGTCTCCTGCTGCAGGAACAGGTAGAGCGCGTGATTGGTGAACTTGTCGCGCAGGAAGTCCTGCAGCTCCGCCGCCTGCTGCTTCTGCTGCACCAGGTTGTTCAACTGGCGCAGCGCCACGCCGCGGCGCCGCTCGGCGCCAAGGATCTGCCGCTCGATCTGCTGGATCTCGATATCGAGCACCGTGACCTGGAGGATCCAGTCCGCCTCGCGACGGTCCCATCCACCCTCGGTCAGTGCCAGGCCGGCCTGCGTGCCGTTGATATCGGCAACCGTGTAGAGAATCCTGGCGGCCGCGGCGAACGCGTGGGCCAGCTTGGTGCCGATCGGCATCTGGAACACCGACACCGGGGTGGACGCGATCCCGGCAACGCCGGTCGTATTGTCCGGAATCAGGTTCATGACCTGGCCGACACCTTCCACGATGTTGCCGGCGGCGCGCGTGGTCATGGAAACGCCGGTCAGGTTCTGGTAGGCCTGCTCCTTCGGGATCAACCCATTCGCGATCAGGTCGCTGTAATATTGCCGCCGCGCCTGCGCCCCCTGCTTGGTCTTCTGCAGTGCCTGCACCTGCCAGTCCGCTTCGCGGAATTCCATGCGGCGGATCTCCTCGGTCAGGTTGAGGAGCTGGCGTTCGTGCGCGGCACGCATGGCCGCGAGGAACTCGGCATCCCCTTTCTCGAATGCGGCCTGCAGCTCGGCGCCAAACGTGCGGACCTCGTTCGCCGTCTCCACCGCGCGCTGGATGAGGAAGGGGAAGCGGTACGGGCTGGGCGGACAGCAGCAGCCGTCGTCGTCAAGGCAGTTCGCGGCCGCGGTCTTCCATCCGCGCCGCACCGGATTGTCGCCCCAATATGAGGTATCCAGATTGGGGACGCCGCCCGCCAGCCGCGCCTTCGTCAGGCAGCGGTGCAGGGCGTCCAGCTGGTCGGCGACGCGGTCGTAGATCTCCATCAGGCGCGGGTTGAGCGGGGCGAACCGCGGGATAAACGCGGTTACCGTCTGCGCTTTGGCGCCATCATCCTGGCCGAAGATCGTGCGCGGCCGCTCGCCGAGGAATCTCGAGAGCGTGTCGAGGCGCAGCCGCGCCATGGCGTAGCCCTCGGGGGAATGCCGGCACATTGCCGCCTGCGCATGCTGAAGCAGCGTCTCGAGATACGCCAGGACGACGCTTCGCTGCCGGGACGCAAGCTCCGTCCTCACCAGTGTGTCGCAGCACGGATCCTGGCCGGTGCGCATGCGGCCGCGCGTCGACGCCGCCGCGCGCGGGGTCGATGCTGCGGCAATGCCGCGGCCAGCGGGCTGTGGGGGATTGGCCGGGGTATTCGGATTTGGCTCGTTCGAGCCACCGGGAACGTTGGTCCCGGGGATCGTCCCGGTCGACGGCGGCTGCGGCGTGCGGCAGGTCGCCCAGCGCAGGTCCTTGTCGCCAGGCGCGAAGTAGAGCTCGTACCATTTCAGGGCTGCCTCGAAGCGGCAGTGGGCGCGCAGCGTTCCGGCGACCGTCATCGCGGTCGAGTAGAGCGAAGGCTCAAGCGGGGCGCCGGAGGTGAAATAGACGAAGAACGGATATGCCTGCAGCAATGGAGCGAGCGGTGCCGGCGCCAGGGGCGTCGCGATCACCTCGGGCGTTACGACGGCGGTATCCGGCGTAATGTCGTAGCGGAAGCCCCACGGCGACGGGTCCGTATGGCCCGGCGGGAGCGCCGCCGCGTTCGTGATCCGGAACCGAAGGGAGTCAACCTCGCGGCCCAGGAATTCGAGCTGTGGCTCGCCGCCGGCAGGATTGACATGCGCGCCGTCGTCGGTGATGCGCGGGGTCTGGAATTCTCCGTTATGCACGCGGCACCATGCGAGCTTCACCATCGGCCGCGGCGGCCAGGCCAGCAGCTGCGGCAGGCGGTCACGGCGATGCCAGTCCGAGGTCATGTCGGGCGGCACGACACCCCAGTCCGGGTCCTGGAACAAGGATGGATCGGCGGGATTCAGAACACCCGGATCGTAGTACTCGGAGTTCACCAGCCAGAAGTAGTACTCGTCCATGACCGGCGCATGCACGCGTCCGCACTCGGCACAGCACACCGAGCCCGACGTCTCCGGCAGCATGAACGCCGACGTGGCGGGCGGCTCCCCGGCAGCGGCAATGCGCAGGAACCGCGTGCCGAGGCGGACCGCCGCATGCAGCCAGAGCGGAAGCTGCGGAGACTCAGCGCCGGGCGGTGTTCCTGTGGACGCGTTGGCAGGCACCGTAGCGGCGAGCATGCCGCGAGCGGCCCCCGGGACATTGTTCGTCGTGCCCGGGGTCGGGCCGGCAGACAGCTGGAGCTGCGACGGCGCCAGCCAGCTGGGTCTCGCGTGGCGCTCGGGCCGCCCCATCAGCCCGAGGTTCTCGGGCTGCGGCACCTGCTTCAGATGCGACGGGTCGCGATGCTGCAGCGCGGTCAGTGACGGATGGGCCGGCCAGTAGGGTCCGGGCCAGTACTCCATGCCGCCGGGTTGCGGCGCGGTCAAGGTGGCGCGCCGCAATTCGGATTCGAGGAAGCGGAACGCTTCGGCCTGGAGCGCGCGTTCGTGCTCGGTCCACTCGACGTAGTTCTCCTGGTACAGCGTGCGGCGGCGGCAGGCCTGCCAGATGTGGAAGGTCACAAAAAGCCTGTCCCATGCCGACGCAAACGCCGGGGTCACCACGAAGGTCGGCTCCTGCGCCAGGCGTGCGCGTTCCACGAACGACTGCACCGCCGTAACCGCCTCTTCAATGCGGCTGATCTTCTGGCAAATGCCAGCATCGACGTCGACCAGCAACAACGCGCTGAGATCCTTCGCCGACGTCGCGAACCCGCCTGGCACAAACGGAAGCGGGACCCGGTTCATTCCGGTGAGATACGCGACCAGCGCGGTGCGTCCCCGCTCGCGCAGCAGGTTGTTGAGGTGCTCGATGTCGGCGTAACGCAGCGGGTTGCCGCGCTCGATCATGCCGTCGCGGTAGAACCTTGTCAGGTTCGCGTTGCCGCTGGCCATTGCCGCCGGCGCGCTCGCTGCCCAGGCATCGGGCTGTGCCTGGGCGAGGTCGAGCGGAACGAACGCCTTCAGCAGCCGCCTCACCCACGACGCGGCGTGCCAGACGCGGATTGCCCAGCGATCGTCCGACAGCCTGGCCCAATCGACGGATACGCCGTCGTGGAATTCGAGGACAAGCGCGGCATGATCCATGTCGACGCCAAGGTCCATCAGCAGCGGCACGGGATCGGCGGGCTGCTGGTTCGACGCCTCGACGAAGCAGAGCCACGCGAGGCGCTCAGCCCGTTGCTGGACCGCCCGCCGCATCACCGTGTAGTCATGGACGCGCTCGAACCAGTCGAAGAGCGCCTGCCGGCGCTTGACCGACGGCGTCGCGCGCTGGTCGAGCGGCGCCGGTGGCTTGCGCTCCGGATCGCCATTGTAGGTGTCGCCGACCGGCAGGAAATTGAAGTCCAGATACGCGCGGTGCGATGTATACGGGGTGCCGGGAACGTAGGTGAAGCCGGCAAACAGGCCTGGCGACGACAGCATGTACTCGGCCTCGGAAACGTTTGCCCGCGCCACCAGGCGTGCCGACAGTCGCAGCCGGTGGCAGAACAGCAGCGCCTTGAATGCGCGCTGGTAGGTGCGGCGGATGTCGCGCAGGCTGCTGGTGTACTGCAGGGCCAGATACGCCTTTGCCGACGGCACCGCCGCCTGCGCGCTGGTCAGCTCACCCGGTGAGACGTCGCGATACAGGCGCTCGGCCGGCAGCTCCGCAATGCAGTCATCGGTGTCCGGGCCCTGGTACTTCACCGTGAAGCCGGTGCGGGCGCGCGCCAGCTCCTGCTTCTCGTCGAACTCGGGTGGCGATTCCTCGAAGTCGATATCGATGAAGTAGGCGCCGCGCTTCAGATGCAGCGGGCCGGACGCACGGTCCGCCGCCGGCTCGTCCGCCCAACCGTAGTTCAGCAGTCGGAACGTCTTCTGGCCGCGCCGCAGATTGACGCGCCATTTGTTGTGGCTGCACGCCTCGAAATCGGGTGCATCGCAGTCCGGTGCCGGTGCGCCGGCGAAGAATGTGTACGTGCCCGATGTCTCGACGATGAGCACGCCGGTCCAGCGTGCGGTGTAGCCTTCGGCGCCCGCCAGCGGCTGCCCGTCTGACTCGCGGATCGCCAGGCCGTTGCGCAATACGGCGAACTTCAGTGCCGCCGGCGGCAGCGTGAAATCCAGGTCCGGCACGACCCCGGGAAGCGGCGCATTCCAGGCGTTGCCCGCCTGCGAGAACGCCGTCATCGGTCCGCGCAGTTCGGGCCATGAACTCCCGCTCGCGCCTTTCACCTCACCGAGCAGTCCGGTGCCGGTAAGGCCGGTCAGGGCGGCAAAGGCACCGCCCGCTGGCAACGGCCATGAGAAGCTGGCGGGCGGCTTGCCGTTATCCTGCTCCCACGCCGACGCTGCCTTGTTCTCGTCGCCGAGCAGGCGGAGAAGGATCAGCCACGCCAGATCGGCTTCCGCGTCGGTGCCGTCGGAGGCGTAGCCCACATGCGCGGCAAGGTGCTCCGCGACGATGTGCGCGCGGCGTGAGAACTCCACGAACGCGCAGCGGAAGTATTCCCAGCGCCGGGTCTCATCCGCTTCCTGGACCAGCGCTTGTTCAGCGGCGGCGAGGCTGGGGAACAGGAACGAGAACCGCGCGAGCTCGGCACGCGGGGCGAAGTACAATTGTTGCACCGCCTTGCGCTCGGCGTCCGTCAACTGTTCGATCGCATTAAGCTTGAACAGCACGTCCTGGTCGAGGAGCGGCAGGGACGTCGCCAATTCCTTGGCGACGGCATCGTACTGGAACGGTCCGGGATGCGGGTGGTTCCACATGCTCGCGACGGTGGCCCCGAGGGCTGAGCGATACTGGCGCGCCTGCGGACTGACCGGAAATCCCGCGTCAGCAAGCATTCCTGGGAAGAAATGCTCCCCAAGCTCGCGCAGCGGATCGGTGCCCGGCGCAGGCTCGTACCCGAAGTCGGTCCGCATCGCGGTGACGAGAGCGGTCCAGGTCAGCGCGGCGATTTCCTCTTCCGTTGCGTGGACGTCCAGCAGCTTGCGCCGCAGGCACCACAGGTCGTGCGGATGCCCTTCCTCCGGGAAGTCGAACGGCTGATCGAGCGCTTCGTTCTTGTCCTGCTGGCAGAAGGGATCGTCGCCGTCGAGATGCTGGTCGACCGAGAACAGGTACAGCAGCTCGCCGGTGGTGAACCACGAGCCATAGACCTTGGCCAGGATTTCCGTGAAGCGCAGGGTGCCCGACGGTTGTGCATTCCACGGCCTCGCGACCGGATCGAAGCCGCTCAGCAGCGACAGCGTGTCGAGGTTGTCGCGCAGGATCTTGATGAACTCGGGCGGACGATGGCGGCGGTGGCTGCCCGGACGCCGGCCGGGCGCGTGCTCGCGCTCGGCGCGGTCCTCGATACGCCCGAGCAGATGGTCCACGGCCCAGTCGAACGACGCGGCGGGCGCGGCGGCCCACAGGCCAAGCAGGCGTGTGCGAGCCGATCCGGTTGCGTCCGGTGCCGCGTCCGGGTCGGTGCCCAGCGCGAGCCGCCAGTCGTCTCGCAGGATCTGGAAGGCGGCCAGCTGGCGGATGAACACCGGGTTGACGTTCGCACCCTGGAACAGGCCGAGCACCAGACTGATGTCGCGCAGATCCGCAAAGCTGTAGCCCGCGCCGGGCAGGCACCTGAGCGATCGCCACAGGCGGATGAAGACGATCAGCCGCCGCAGCGCATCTTCAGGCGCCTGCGGATTGACGAACTGGATGACGAGATCTTCCGGGCAGCACGGTTCGCAATCCGGGAATCCGGCATTCGGCGTCGTCCCCGTGGCGCCCGTGGTTCGCCCGGCAGCGGTCCCTGACGCGGCCGGTTGCCGTTCAAACTCGACAAACCTGGCTTTCCAAAGCTCGAGGAACTCGCAGTAATCCAGCCCTGTGCGCCTGAGGAACTCCGGCACATGCACGACGATCGACTTCCAGTCGACCCCGTTGATCGTGGCCGACGGGAAGCCGTACATCTTGAGCAGGTCGGCCGGGCCGATTGGATCGACGTACAGCGACTGGTACTCGTCCGGGGACAGGCGCAGGTACTCGATTGCCAGCTCGATCCGCACCGGATACCGCCACAGATGCTTCTGGAAGTCCGCCGCCTCCTGCTTCGCGTCGATCGCGAACTCGGTGATCTCTTCGCGGAACGCGCGCATGGTCGCGAACCGCGACGTTCCCATGCCGCACAGGTACGTGCGCGAAATGTCGAGCGGCTGCGAGTAGGGCAGCAGCGGCGAGGAAAAATCGCCGGCGAGCTTCACATAGGCGCCGGGCTTCTTCACTGGCGTTGCCGGCGTCGAATGCTCCGGCAGCGCGGCGAACAGGGTATTCGGCGCGTGCCCGGTGCCGTCGTCCGCGTCGGCGGGTCTTAGCGCGTGCCCGCCCAGCGTCGTGGCGCTGGTGTCATAGACGACGCCAGGAGCGCCATTGTCGGCGAGGTCCTCGAGGTTCTCATTGACGATATCGATCAGCGGCAGCGTGGTGTGGACGTTTGCGGCGGTGGCGTGAAGGCTGCCGAGCGCACCACGGCGCGGCGCGACCAGGTCGGCGAGCGTGGCGCCGGTTGCCGCCGGATGCTCGCATGTGGCGCCGATGCCGGTCGCGAGCAGATCCTGCAGATACGTCACCGGCCCGAGCGGCGAAAGGTGCCATGGCGGGATGCAGTTGATGAGCGATCCGTCCGGATTGACTGGCGTGAACGGACCGGGAAGCGCCGGCGGTGCAGCGCCCGTCGCGCCGCCGGCCGCGGCCTGGATTGCCGCGGCAAATGGATAGGCCACCGTTCCCGTCAGCGCGTACTCGAACTCGGCGGCCGACAGCGCCTGGATTTGCGCCCGCGAGGTGAATCCGCGCGCGTAGAGCGCTTCGAGCAAGGAGAACTGCAGCGCCGCCGGCCCGACACCGGTGGTCGCGCGCAGCAGCTCGTCGATGGTCTTGAGCGCGTCAAGCAGCCACGCCTGCGCGGCCGCATCGCTGGGGAACACGGCCTGCAGCGCGTTCACGATGGCGGGCGCGCCCCAGTTCGCCACCGGAAATGCAAAGCCGGGGGCGGCCGCGAGGAACGCAGCGAAGGGATCGCCGGCGGCGAGCGGAATCGACTGCGCGTTTGCGATCGCGCCCACAGACGGCGCCGGCGCGATCGACAGCACTTCAAAATACTTCCGCAACTGGCGGATGAACGCCTCGACCCGCTCCGCGGGCGTGCCAGGGTTGGTGAAGTCCGGAAGCAGGCCAACGTTGGCGGGGAGGAAGAAGGCGTGCCACTGCTGGACCGTGCGTGCCTTGAGCTGGGCCACGTTGGCGACCGGGATGCCCTTGATCGCGGCGATCAGCGCGGCCGATGCCGGCGTGACCGCAGTCTGCTGCGTGATGACGGCGAGCACCAGGTCGAGGTGCCCGGGTACCAGCGCGGCCGGGAACGGGCTCGGTTGCCAGAACGGGTCGATCGACGGCACCATCTGGGCCAGCCATGCCGTGACCAGCGCGTTCACGTTGGCGTTGAGCGGACAGAGCGGGGCGCGCTGCACGCGGCCCCGGCCGATTGCGGCGAGCCGGCGCGCCGCGTTTTCGGGCGTCGTGGCCGGGGCGGCGATGATATTGGCGTCCAGCGCGGCCTTGATGGACGCAACGATGCGCGATTCGTCATCGTCGGTGGCCATCCGGTAGCGCTCCTGGGCGGTGACGTTCGTCGCCAGGACCGCCGAGAGCGCATAGAAGTATTCGGCAGGAACCTGGAAATCCAGGACCAGCCCGCCATCGTTCACGATCACGACGTCTGCCCGACGGAACGTTGCGCCCGGGGCCGGCGGAGGGCCGGGTTCCACCGGGAAGCGCAGGCCAACGCGTCCGGGGTTCGCGCTCTGCTGTCCGGACCACACCGCGGCTGACGCGGCGAAGACGTACTGCGCCAGGCGATCCGCGTTGGCGTTCTGTAGTGCGTAATACCCGAGCAGGCTGGCTTCATACTGCTTCCGGTCCATGTCCGCCTTGTCGCGCTCGTCGGCGCTCCACGACGTGTCGGTCGGCGGGCGCGTATACATGTCCTCGAGCCGGCGGTTGTTCGGCCGCTCAGGCGGAGGCGCGATCTGGCGGTTCCAGATGATCTCGCGCGAGACCTGGCGCGACTGCGCCGCGGTCAGCGGGCTCCGGTTGGCGAGCGTGGCGCCGCCGCCCGGGTCCTGCGCCAGCACCTTGTTGATCGCATTGCGCAGCGGCACGAACTTGGGCGGCGTGCCGTCGGGCGGCAGCTCTACGAAGGCGGCATTCGGATCGAGCGCGACCGCGGGGTCCGGCAGCGTCAGCACGACTGCGGGGGGGGCGACACCGATGTAGGTCAGCGGATTGCTGGAGATCGGTGCGTTGGGCTCGACCTTCACGTTGAAGTCGAGCCGCTCGTAGGCAACGAGTTGCGTGCCCTGCTTGATCTCGAGGCGCAGATCGGTCGTGTTGAACTCCGCCGCGGGCGGGTTCAGCTCGATGATCGCCGTCGCCACCGCTTCAAGGCGTACGTCCGGGAATGGCGGGGCGGGCAATGGGTTCACCTGCACCGGATATACGGAGAAGTGCTGCACGATCCGCTGGTTGGCGGGATTGAATGCCGGGCCAACCGCATTGATGCCCGTATTCGGGATCCAGGCGCCCTGTGCCTGCCCGACCAGCGTGCCATCGGTGGAGTTGCCGAACGACAGGTCGAACGCACGGATCGTCAGGTTGTTGAGATAGCTCGTGAAACTGGCGCCGCTGGTCGGCTTCATTGGCACGAGGCGGACGAGGATGACTTGTGGCATGACGCATTCCCCCTATAACACTTCACCGATCCGCGTGTTCCGCAGAACGTCACGGCGAAGCCGTATTCGTTTGGGGCCCGGAGCCCCACAGCATTTGCCAAGCGCGGTCGACCAGAGGCACAGCAAGGCGCTCAGCAAGGGCCCTGAGTTGATGTAGTGGGCTTGGAGGGGGAGGCCAGACCGCTATCGCCGGACCCAGACTAAAGTCCGGCAGTTCGTTTGATGGTCCAGCAAACGGATCAACGAGGCCTGCCTTGGGGATGTTGCCCGGTTCAGAACCAATGAAAGTCTTGCCCGGTCCTATGCCGATGCCTGCCCCCTCGGGCAGCCAGGTGAGCAGCGCGCCCGGCAGCAGGATGGAGAAAAAGTCCATCGGGCCGATAAAGAACTCGCGAGGAACTGGTTTCATACATTTCCGTTCACAAATCTGTATAGATTAGGATGCGAGCAATAGTCGGAATTTCATTACGGCTTCTCGCTCGTTTTGCGAGTCACGACATTCAAATATTTTCCTTTCAAGCTCTCCGTTTTTATGGTGTTGTTCTGTTGCGTGAATCGATGCCAGCCAATGTCGCTACGGCGCAATGGCGTCGATGTTCGCTTGTCGTCGCCGTATGATGAAACACCTTCGCTGCCGAAGACTTCAAGGCCAGTAATTTTTGCTAGCCGATAAGCGAAGGTATCCTCAATCGGTCCGGTCCATGTGGACGAACCGACATGCGTACCTTCTTTGCCGCCAGCGGTTCTGCACATTCCCAAGACAATGGTCGCGTCCTTTTCGAACGCGATCTTCTTGTCATTGATCATTTTCTCCAAGTCTGAAAGTTTGGCCGCACGCTTGGCGTCGAACGTGGCACCGCCCGGCGGCTTGTCGGTGTATAGGCCGGCGCCAGGTCCTTCACCGCCCAGTCCAAAGGGTGTGCCATGCGATAGGACCACGAGTTCCTTGATCGACCCGGCGTTCTTGAGTGCATCGAGTAACGCTTTGCCGGAATCGACTTGCACGACATCATAGCCTTCGGCTTTCAACGCGGCCTCAGACGCCTTATACTCGTTTTGAGACTGACGATAAGCACTCCACAACTTTTTATTTGCTTCGTATTTTTTCAAATCAGAAGAATATTTCTTTTTTGCTTCTTCATACTTTTTCATGCTTTCCACGAATGCTTTCTCAGCTTTGTTCTTATCTTTTTCGTATTTCGCCTTCTCTTTATCTGAAGCATTTTTTCCGGGGGCTTTGATCGTCGGCTTCTGGGGCTTTATGGGCTCCTTAGGTCGGGGGAGTTCCTTTCCCGCCGGCTTGGATTCATTGTGCATGACAATGGCGAGCTTTTTGCCGCTCTGGCCGTCAGGATCGACGAAGCCCGTCGGATTGCCGAAGCAGTATTGGTAGAGGTTGGGACCCTCCTCCTCGCCTGCCGGATCGCAGGCCGTCCATCGCCCGAGCCACGGCGCGTAATACCTCGCCCCGTGGTAGTACAACCCGCTCTCCTCATCCTGCTCCTTGCCGGTATACCGATACCGTTTCGCTGTCTCGGTCTGGCTGCGTACGGCCTGATAGGTCGAACTACCGTAGGGTGCGTATTCCTCGTAGGAAATGATCTGCGCCTGTTCATCCAGTTCCAGGCTGGCTGAGCCGAGGTGGTTGCCGAACTGGTAGCGGATCAGTTGCCGGGGTGCGTGGTCGCCGCCCGCCGAGTCAAACGTCCGCGTCTCCACCACCGCAATGCGCTGCTTGTCGTCCATCACGTGCAGCGTCTCGCGCTCCAGGGTGGCGGTGTTGGCGTCAATGGGGCCGACGTGCTTGCGGAAGATCTCGAAGCCGCCGAGGTAGATGCGCTCTTCGGTAAGGCCCGGCGCTTTCTCCCACACCTTGCGCACGCGCTGGCCTGAGGCGTCGTAGACGTACCAAGCCGCGCCGCCACCGCCCAGGTCGGTCTGGCGCAACTGATCCTTGTAGTCCCAGTGCATGTTGGGCCCGAGCAGGCCGCCGCCCAGGTGCGGCATGCGCAGCATGTTGCCGTGAACGTCGTGCAGGTAGGTTTCCGGCTGCGGCGTGTTACCCGCCGGGTTCAACGTGGTACGGGTCAGGCGGTTCCTGGTCTTGAGCAGCGCACCGCCGTTGCCGTCTTCGATCAGACTGGCTTCGAGATAGTCGTAGGCGCGTGTCCAGCCCGGATGCGCCGGGTCGTTGCCGCGATGCTGCATTTGCAGGAAGTTGCCGACGGCGTCGTACACATAGCGCTCGATGTACGTGCCCATGGCGTTGCCGTTGCCGGGGTGGTCGAGTCCTGTGTGGAAGGCGTTGGATCCATCGGGTGCCGTTGGCGGCTTTCGCTCGCCGCTTGCCAATTGACCGAGGTGTTCGCGGCCGGTGGCCTGGATCAGGCGGTAGAGGGCGTCGTAGACGTAGTCGTTGCTCGGTTCGACGCGCTTGTTCCGGAAGTAGATGGTCTGCTGCGCGTCGTCCTGGATGTGGGTGATGTTGCCGGCCGGGTCGTAGGTGTAGTGCAGGTTCTGCACCTGCTTGCCCGGCCAGCCGGCACCGGGCTGCTGCGGATCGTCGCCAGGGAAGTCCGCCGCCTTGCGCTTGGTCAGCAGTTGGGTGAGGCGGAAGGTGAGCGGGTCGTAGCGGTAGAAGGTGCTGGCGCCGTTCTTGTAGTCGATGAGCAGGCGCTGGCCCTTTGCGTCGTAGTCGATGTCGGCGACGCCGACCAGCGATGGGGCCTCGTTGGCCGGGTCGAGTAGTGCAGCAGGTTCGGCAGCGCGTTCCAGCCACACGTCCACCCGCTCCAGCAGGTTGGCCTCGTTGAACACCGGCTGGATGACGTTGAACTTGCCGCGCCCCAAGCTGCTGCGCGGCGCGATGGACTGGGTGGGACGGTTGAGTGCGTCGTAACAGGTGCCGGCCTCGAAGGTTTCGACGTCGAGCTTCGGGTCGCGCAGCCAGTCGGGGATGGCGGTGTAGTCGCTGACCAGTTGCCGCGTGCTGTACAGCAAATTGCCCTTGAAGTCGTACGCATCGGTCGGATTGCTGTTGGCATCCACTCGCGCATTGGTCGCGACGTGGGCCGAATCGAAGTGGCGATAAATGCGGGTGCGCAAGTTGAGCACTTCGGCGTTGCCCAGTGTCTCCCCGTACTCGATCTTGTCGACCAGGATCTCGCGATTCAGGGTGCGCGGATCGGACTCGTTGGTCGTGCCGCGCACGGTCTGCTCGACGGGGCGGCGCAGCAAGTCGTAGGCAGTGGTGAAGTTGTGGCCGCGGCTGTCCCAGGCTCGGATGGGTTTGCCGCCCACCTCGTTGAGCATCCAGAGCGCGCCGGCTTCCATGCTGAGCTGGTGGATGCGGTTGCCAAGCATGTCGTAGGCGTAGCGCATGACGATGCGACCGAGCGGGTCGCCCGCCTGCCGGATGGCGTCGCGCATGGCGCGCTGGTTGCCTTCGATATCCAGCTCGACGCGGGTGGCGAAGCTGTCCTCGCCGCCGTCGAGGTCGTGACCGAGGCACACGACGCGGTTGCGCGCCACGGTGAGAAAGGGGCGGCCGAGCACATCGAAATGCGCGGTGGTGGGCGTGTCGGCATGTGCTGCAGCCCGTTGGGCAGCGTTACGCTCGTCCGCTCCCAGGGCGCCGCCAATGCGTTGTACATACCAGGTTTGCCAAGGCTGCGCGGGATTGGCTGGCGGGGCCTTGAAGAACTCGGCGACGTAGCCGCGGATATCAGCGTCGGTGCGAGGGTCACCGGTCTGGGCGTTGCGCGCGGCACAGGTGTCGTTGACGTCGTAGGTGGTCTGCTGCCAGGGGTCGAATACCACCTTCTCGTAGGTGTGGTTCGGGTGCAGCGTCGCGATGACACGCTCGGCCGGGTCGTAGAACAGCACCGGGCTGACGCCGACCATGATGCCGAATTCGTAGTCATGCGTGGCGCTGAAGAAGGGCTCGTACTGGCGGACCGGCTTGCCTTTGTTGTTGAAGATGGCCCAGCCGCTGCCAACCCAGCGTGGATTGACGATGGGCGCGGCTAGGTTGCTGACATCCAGCGGTCCCGGCTCGGCCTGGATCTTCTTCTGGATCTCACGGCCGAAGCCGTCGGAGTAGGAGAAGCTGAGCTGGATCTTCAGGCCCTGGGGCGGCAGCGGGCTGCTCGCGTGGGTTTCGCGCGCGAGCGTCGCGGCGCAGGCGGGCTGCCACTTCGTCGGGTCGTTGGGGTGGGCCAGCCGCGTGCGGCGGAAGCGGTCGAGGTCGTAGACGATGCGCGTGGTAGCGTCTTTCAGCAGCGCGGCTGCGACGGCGTGCGGATCGGCAGCACCAAAGCCGTCGAGCTGGGCTTGCGTGAGGTCGGTGACAAAACCAGCCAGTGTGTCACCTTCCATCTGTGCGGGCAGCGGCTTGCCCATCACGGCAGTGCCGACCACCATGCCGAGCGTGTCAAAAGCGACTTCGGTCTGGTTGCGGTTGGGATCGCTGACCAGGCGCGGCTGCAGGACGCGGCAATCGTTGCTGTCCACCGTGACGCGGTTGCCGAGCGCGTCGCGGGTTTCGACCATCAGCAGGTCGTGGGCGTCGAAGTCGACGAAGGCGTTCTGGCCGAAGGGGTCGCGGTAGCGACGCGGCCGAAAGAAGTGCTGCCGCGCCTGCGCCAGTTCGGTGGCGGCGTTGTCGGCAGGATCCGTGCTGAAGAAGGCCTGCCCCGAGGGCATCCACCAGTGATCGTCCGCGTCGCTCGCGGGGAAGCGGCTGTCCGTCTTGAGGGTCTGGCTTCGAAGGTAACCGCCCCGGTTGCCGGCCTGTCCGCCAAGGACGGCCGCCGGATCGGGCAGCAGGGGTTCGGCCGCCTGCCCTTGGCGCGGACGCTGAAAGGCCTGTTCGATCAGGCCCGGGGTGAAGGCGAGCTTGTAGCTTTCGCCGGGCAGGCCAAACGACTGCGATTCTCCGAGCGGCAAGAGGCCGTTTAGATTGTCGCGCCGGTAGAGGGTGCGCAGCCATTCGATCGGGCGGCGGCGCTGGCTGCCGGCGGCTGTGGCCTCGTAAGCGACATCTGGTGCGGTGACCTTGTGGCGTAGCCGGCCGGCAGCGGCAGGATCGGGCTCGACGAAGTCCGTGGCTTGGTAGCGACCGTCCGCACCAGTGGCGGCGTAGCCCGTCAGCTCGAACGTGATCGCCTCGCAAGGCAGTGGGTTACGGCGCGTGTCGGATGACTCAATGGCATTGGTGACACGGCTTTCGGTGTAGGTGAGCAGCGATGTTGTCTGCCGTTCGCGATCCCACTGCGTCGACAGCGGTGAAGCGCGGCGTCCGTAGCCGATAGCCGCTTGCTTGAGCACGTTGCCGTAGTCATCGACCTCCAGCGTCAGCGCGTGCTGGATGCGCGGGTCGGCTGGGTTGCGCTCGTAGTGGTAGCTGAGGGACTCGCAGGGGTGGGTGAAGAAGACGGCGTGGCGATTGGCGCCACGGGGCTGCAAGGCGCGGATGCTGAAGTTCTGCTCGGTGACGGTGTAGGGCGTACGGGCACGCTGGACCTGATCCGGCGTGGCGCCGGGGTGATCGGCGTCATCGGCATAGACCTCCTGGCGCAGCATCGAGCCCTTGAGGGTGCGGCAGGCTTCGCGCTCTTCTTCCAGGGTCAGGCCAGGCGGGACGATGGTGTCATCGAGCAGAAGCGGCCGCGCGGTTTCGACGGTCAGTCCGGGCTCACGGAAATACTCATTCTCGAAGTGGCGCGAGACGCGTTCCCGACCGAGGTAGACGCCGGTATGGAACCAGCTCTTGGTGTGCACGGGCGGCACGTGCGATGCGGCGGCGATGTTGTCTGCCGGGACAGTGCCACCGGCGAGGGCGGCGAACTGCTCCGTGTCCCATTGCTCGACCATCCCGAAGCCGCGGAACTCTCGTTCCTCGCCGTCGAAATAGCCGTGGTGGTAGGCGTAGCGGGTGACGAAGCGGTTGCGGCTGATATGGTCGCAGGTTTCCACGCGCTCGACCACGTGGACCGGAAACGGCAGCCGGGTGATCCACGGCTTTCCGTCGCGCTTGTCCTGCAGGTAGAACCTGGTGGAGGGGGCGTAGTCGACGCGGGTCTCTGCCCCGAGGTTGTTGACGGTCCTGACCAGCAGATGCGGCTTGTGCCCGCCCATGAGGTTGACGTAGCGCATCGAACGCCGCGCGTCGCCCGGCAGCGCCGATGACCAGACCAGGCAGGCCGTGCCGTTGCCGAGCAGGTCGGTGGCCAGTATGCTTGCCAGGTCATCGATGCGCGGGAACACCTTCAGCACGTGTGGCTGGCTCCAGCCGTTGCCGGACTGGTTGAAGTACAGCCGCACGCCATCGCGGTGCAGGTAGATGATGTCGGTGGTGCCGCTGCCGTCAATGTCGGCCAGGCGGAGATAGCGATGGTCGAACTGGCCCGGATGGTCGAACCAGGGCGCGTTGTCCATCGTGATCTTGGCGCCGAAGCGGCCATAGCCCAGGTTCGGCCAGTAGCAGACTTCCCCGTTGCGGATGCGGACGATGTCGGTCAGGCCATCGCCCGAGAGATCGGCCAGGTAGAGCAACTGGGTGCCATCGGCAAAGATGACGCGCGGGCCTTGCTCTTCATCGAGCGCCTGCGCGACGTGCCGGGCCGGGCCGAAGCCATCTTCCCCGAGCAAGGCATGCCAGACAAAGGCATTGTCTTCGGTGATCAACACGTCGGCACGGCCGTCGCCGTCCAGGTCCACGAACCTGAGGTTCGGATCGCGCAGATTGCGGTTCAGGCCCGAGGCGAAAGGACGGAAGGGTTGCCAGCCTTCGGCCTCGTCATGCTCGTACAGGCCGGAGGCGGCGCCTTCCATGACAACCACGTCGGGCTGGCCGTCGCCGGCGAGGTCCATGAACTCCGCGCCGCCGGACAAGCTGGCACCGGGCTTCATGGCGACGGCTTCGAGCGGCGCGAATTTCGCCCTCACTTCCTCCTGGCCGCCCGGCAGCCTTTCCGGTATCGGGCTGAGATTGCGCTTGTAGTACCAGGCCCCGGCCTGCTCGGTGAGGATGCCGGCAAGCCCCTCGCCGTGCAGGTCGGTCCAGCGGTAGCTGCTGCCGTCCAGGCCGATGGGCGCGCTCTCCAGGCTCTCCGGGTCCACTTCCTCCACCACATCCTGCACCTCCGGCGCGGTGTACTCGAACTCCAACGGCGGAAAGCTGCGCCGGTCGTAGCCGCCATTGTGCCGACGGTAGCCGGTCTGGGTGACCGCGCGCAGGAAAGCGTAGATGGGGTTGCGAACGTCAGTGGGGGCGCCGTCCGAATAACTGAAGTCGGTGGAGCGCACCAGGCAATCGCGCTCTACACCCGCTTCGCCCGGGAAGTGGTGGAACATCAGGACACGCCGGCAGATCCGGTAGGTGCGCAACTCGAAGCCGGCGCGGTATGCGGAAAATGGATCCTGGCGCGCGGGCCACGTGCCCGTTTCGACGGGCGTCGGCGCGCTGGCGTCGTGCTCGCCGTAGTCGAAGACGACCTCGAAGAGCCAGGCGTTGCTTGCGTCGCGCGCGCACGAATCAGAGGGCTCGGGCCAGGGGGCATCGTCCGTCAGTATCGGGAAGTAGGGCGAACGATGGCCATAACGAATGCGCTTGAGGTAGCGCTGCGCGGAACGGGACGCATCCGTGCGGTTGCGCTCATGTGCCCTGGCAAGTCCGTTGCCGGCCGTGTCCTCAAGAATCCGCGCCGAGTCTTCGGGCTTGTAGCCATAGACAATGACGTTGCCCTTGTCATCATGGCTCTGGCAGATCAACCAGCTGAAGACGCGGCTTGGGTCCGCTGGATCGGCAATGCGGCTTTCGGCTGTCCTGCCGTACCAGGTAGTGACGTTGCTCTTTGAAATGGAGCGCCAGAACACGTCGCTCGCATCGGCGAGGTTGGTCCAGCGCTCAATGCGGGCGAACAAGCCCTCGATGCGCGGCCGGAAACGGTCTACCCGGTACGTCATTCCATTGACGGTGCGCGCGGGCAACTGCTCCCGCTCCCATTTCCCTTGCGCATTCGTGAGCACCGGGACCAGGTCCTCGGTGCCAGAGATCATGTAGACGTCGGGTGCGTCCACATGGTCGAGGTAGGTCGGAAGCCCCCGATCGGTCTTGCGAGTGATCGCAGGAAGCGACAGGTTCCAGCCGAAGCCGAACGGACCGTTGCCCGCGCCTGAATCGTAGCTCAGAGAAAGCTGGGGGCCAAAGCCCGAACGGCCCGGGCTTGTTGCGATCGGCACCGAAATCGAAGCGGTGCCGGTGACCGGGTTGGCCCCGAACTTCTCGCCGAGACCGCGGATCGCGCCGCCGCCCCTGGGCAGCGAGATCGACGGCGCAGCCTGACCCTGAGTCCCCTGGTTGCCTGAACCCTCGCTCGCTGCCGTGCCTGAAATCATGACAGGCGCTCCCGGTGTAATGCTTTTGTTCTTGGCTCCTGCGCGGAGACGCACGTGAAGGCGGCCCTTGCAATGGATGCAGCGTAGAAGACCGCGGCCAAAGTGCAACTGCGAGCCGTTTAACTCTGATCTGCACATTCCCGGGTTCGATGGCACCCGGATACTCGCTTGCTGCCTTCGCAAGCATCGCGAGGGAGCAAAGCTTCAGGGGCGCAGCAGCAAAATTGGGGGTGGTTCAGCCTGCACTCAGCCAGATGGTCCGAAGCGATCGGGGCGGTCTAGAATTAAGGATCGTACTACCGTCCTGGAGCTTGCCATGGCCAGATCCCTCCGTCTGCTGGCTGCCTGCGCGGCAGCCCTCGCTTTGAGCGCTCTTGCTGCGCCGCCGGCCGGAACCCTGATCCTTAGCTTCAATCATCCCGAGACATACACGGATGCTGCCTATCGCAGCGCGTACGGCAGCGACAAGGAGAGGGCGCAGGTGATGAACGATATCCGCGCCCACTTCCACGAACTGGCCGCCCGCCACCTGCCGCCTGGCTATACGCTGAACATCGAAGTGCTCGATGTCGACCTGGCCGGACATTTCGAACCGTGGCGTTTTCCCGGCTATGACTTGCGCGTGGTGCGCGATGTCACCTGGCCGCACATGAAGCTGCTCTATGAACTACGCGGCAGCGATGGTGCCGTGATCGGCAGGGGCGAGCAGCGTATCGCCGACCAGACCTTCAATATGGGTGTCAACGTCTACAGTCCCACCGACAGGCTGCGCTACGAGAAAGCGATGATGGACCGTTGGTTCGACGAAGCCGTGACACGCAAGATCCCGGCGCGCCAGAGCGATCACGCCTGATTGGCTGCCTTCCGTTGCGCCAGCGCCGACAAGACGGCCTGGCTCATTGCACCGACCCCGGCCTTGATCGCGGGCTCAGGCGCCGGCGCAAAGAATGGCGAATGGTTCGATGGCAGCGCCGCGCCGCCGGTCTTGCCCGGATCGGGTGGACGCTCCGGTAGCGCGGGCAGGGCGGCTGACGCGTTCGTGGCGGCCCGTTCATGACAGTGTCAAAAGCGGTCGCCCCGAGAAGACCTGCTCGGCAATCTGCACAGTTTTTTGGAATAGGGGTATCCAAGTGCTGCCAACCCGCGTATATTTCGCCCCGCGGGGTGGAGCAGTTGGCAGCTCGTCGGGCTCATAACCCGAAGGTCGCAGGTTCAAGTCCTGCCCCCGCAACCATATTCGCCCAGGCCCCGCCGGAGCTATCCGCGCGGGGCTTTTGCTTTCATGCCGGAAGATGGTGAGGGGGGCGTCCGCACACCCGGCAAGCTCCCGACCAGACGCAGGCCCCGGCCCGCTCAGCGCAGGTGCCCGCCAAACAGTCCGAGCAGGCCGATGACAATGAGGTAAATGGCGACGATATAGTTAAGCAGCCGCGGAATGACAAGAATAAGGATGCCGGCGATCAACGAGATTAGCGGGCCGGCGCTGGTAATGAAGTCCATGATGGGCCTGTGTGATTGGGGTTGATCTGCCGGGCGCTCCTGGGGGCGGCTGTTGGTGGTTACATGGCAGCCAGCTTCGTGACCTTAGTGGCTTCGAGGCTGATGCCTGCCATCAGTCCGCCATGATTTGCTCCGGTGCTCGAGCTATGAAAACGGTGGCGCAGAGAGGCAAAGCTCAGCCGAACACACGCGATCGCAGGTCGTCCTCGAAATCGACAGTCCATTGCGCACCCAGGTTTCCGTTGTATTGGCGGATTTCCCTCCCGAAGCCTACCGAGACGGTGCGCCTGCGTGGCGGCCCAGCGCCTGCAGCGTCTTCAACCGCTGTTACGGTAAATCCGTCGGGTGCGACCCCGTTACGCAGACAGGTCTCGCGGAAAGCTTCCTGCTCCAGCGGAGGGAACTGATTCAGCATCGTCTCCAGCATGGGTGTCTCCTGATGCCGACATGTAACGAGGAAAGGCCGAAGCGGCCAAGGGCGGCCCGTCGGCTGGCCGCCTTTGCCATTTCGCCCGCGGTGCGATGGCTCGGGTGCTGACCCTCTCCAGGGCGGAGGACTGCCGCTCGGGCGGAACGCGTTGTCGATGGCCTGCCATGGAATCCTGAACACCGATTCGAGGGATTCGCTGTAGTACTCGTTGCTGCTCCTTCGTATCGACAGGAACATCCATACCTATGCCCAGAGGATAGTTTACGCACCGGGAGGGCGCGTTTCGGCATCGGTCACTGGTGGCGGGGCGTAGACATAGGGTCAGGGGTCGCGGTAAACGCTGTGATAGTCATGGTGGGATGCGGCAACGCTAATTTGACATAACACTTATTATGCGCGCATAGAATGTAGCGGCTAAGCAGTAATGTCCGGTTCTGGCTAAGTTCAAATGTCCGAGTTTGGCAGGCGTAAGCTTGACGGCTTCCAGCGCGCGGGAGCCCGTCATGCCAGCAGGAGCCATTACCATGACGATGCGGCAGATCGACCGGCGCAAGGTCCCTGCGAGAAACTTGAGAATCCTGAGAAAGTTGAGTAAAGTGCAGGTGCCAATCCCGATCCGTCCTGGCGTTGGCTCTAGCGTCGTTAGCCCAAGATCGGTTGTCCTGTGCGCGATCTGATCGCGAAGCGAGCATCCCCCCGCCTTCGCCCCGCCCCGGGTTGTCATCTGATGGAGTTTGATATGACACCGCGTACCCACGTGCCGGCCGCCATTGCGGTCGGCCCCCAACTGGTCGAGAAATTGGTCCACGACATCGACGAGCAACTGGAACACACCATCGACGTGGGCGAACGTGCCCGCGTGATGGACATCGTGCGCCAGTGCCTGACGGCAACGCTCGGACACCCCGGCTCGCCGGCGGCAGATGTCGAGAACCGGCTCGCCGTGTCATATCTGAAGCCCTCGGAGGTCATTGCACAGGGTCTGGTGGCCATGTCGCAGGCGACACTATACCGCGCAGTGGAGGATGCACGCTTTTACTGTGTCACCCCGCGCGGCAAGGCGATCGGCCGCGCCTTCCCGGCCTGGCAATTCGCGCCGCCGGTGCCGGAGCTGCTGGTTCCGGTGCTGCGCCAGATGAAGAACCTGCCGAGTAGCGAAATCCATGCGTTCTGGGTCACCCCGGTCGATGCCTTCGACGACCTGACGCCTGCCGAAATGCTGGCGGGCAAGGCGTTCCAATCGCGCGCGGCACTTACCGCCGCGCAGCGTGGCCACCTTGCACAATCCGCCGGCGAGCGGCAGGGCTGGGTGATCGCGCAGTTGACCGCGCTGCCCTCGCGCAGTTCGGATCTGATCAGCTGATGTCGACGTCAAAAATCATTGGGACTTGACTGGCGATGGAGCGCCGGTCGGTTTCCGGTATCCGTCGCGCAAGCACAAGAGCCACCTGGCACTGGCCATCCAGTCCGATTCGCTTGAGCAATGGCGCTGCCAGGTCGATATACGGGTGACGCCGTTCGCGGACATGCCGGAGTTCGAAGCGTTGCGCGCCGACGCGAACTACGCCGCCCCGTTCGAGGGCGGGTTTTTGTTGGACTGAAGCCGACTGCTCGGCCACGCCTTTTGCGGAGCCACAGGAATTCCGCATATGGTAAGGCCGAATTTGGGAGGCATAACTGGCCGATGAAGCCTTAACCGAGAAACCGCCGATGCCCACCAACCCCGCCCAGGACTCAAACCGCGCCGCTGACGCAACCACCACACGTGGCACGGCTCCAGAGGTTCTTCGGGCGTTCCTGAAACTTGGCCTGACTTCGTTCGGCGGCCCGATCGCGCACCTCGGTTACTTCCGAGCCGAATTCGTCGAGCGCCGCCGCTGGCTGGACGACAAGAGCTACTCGGACCTGGTCGCGCTGTGTCAATTCCTGCCGGGGCCAGCCAGCAGCCAGGTTGGCATGGCGCTGGGGCTGCAGCGGGCGGGCTGGCTTGGCGCGCTGGCCGCCTGGATGGGCTTTACCCTGCCCTCTGCGATTGCACTTGTCCTGTTTGCCTTTGGCATTGCGCGCTGGTCCGGCGTTGCGGATTCCGGGGCAGTCCACGGCCTGAAGGTGGCGGCCGTGGCGGTTGTCGCACAGGCGGTATGGGGCATGGCCAGGTCGCTGTGTCCGGACCGGCTGCGTGCCGGCATCGCGGTCGTGGCCGCGCTTCTGGTCCTCGCGGTGCCAAGTGCGGTGGGCCAGGTTGCCGCCATTGTGCTGGGTGGCCTGGTTGCGCGCTGGACCTTGCAGCTGAACCATCTGCCTCCTGCCCAGCATCTCAACTACGGTGTGAGTCGCCGGGTCGGCGCTTTGCTTCTCGCGTTGTTCGGCGTGCTGCTGGTGCTGCTCCCGGCCCTTGCCGCAATGACTGGTTCGATGGCGGTGTCGGCCGTGTCGGTCTTCTACCAGGCCGGAGCGCTGGTTTTCGGGGGTGGGCATGTCGTACTGCCGCTGCTGCAGGCTGGCGTGGTGCCCCCTGGCTGGGTCGGCAACGATGCATTCCTGGCGGGCTACGGCGCAGCACAAGCAGTTCCGGGTCCCCTGTTCACCTTTGCCGCGTACCTCGGGGCGCTCTCGCCCGCGCCATTGGGTGGATGGGTGGGCGCGCTGGTACTGCTTCTCGCGATCTTTGCGCCGGCGTTCCTGCTGGTGGCCGGCGCATTGCCGTTCTGGGAAAGCCTGCGCCAGCGCGACGGGGTGCAGAGCGCGATGGGTGGCATCAATGCAGCCGTCGTTGGCGTACTGGCCGCCGCGCTGTACGACCCGGTGTGGACCAGCGCGATCCACTCGAAGGCGGATTTCGGCCTGGCGCTGGCGGCCTTCGGCTTGCTCGTCTACGGCCGCGTGTCCCCCGTACTGGTGGTGGCCGGCGCGGCGCTGGGTGGGTGGATCCTGGCGCTCTAGCCGGGGATCCGCCAACCCAGGTCGCCACGCTCAGATCACGGCACGCTCACCAACACCGCCGCGGCCGGATCCGCCGCCGCATCGCCCTCCATGACGATCAGCTTCGCTGGCGCGGCGCTTTTTGGCGAAAGCGTCGTCACGACTTCGCGCAGCGGGCCAATGGCGGTGCCGTTGGCCATGCCGGCCGCATTGGTGCGGAAGCTTGCCACGGGCGTGGCCTGCCCTGCGACATAGACGCTGTACGTGGTTTGCGGCTTCAGCTTGAACAGGGATACTTCCAATGCGTCGACGACACCGAGATTGCGCGCGACCACAAAGCCCTTGGCATCGCCACGGACCGGTTTAAGGGCGATGTTGACCGGATCGCTGTTCGCTCTCTGCACAAGGTTGGCGGTCCCGTCGCCGCCTGGCACTGCGTTGGAGACATAGACCAGTGCCTGCGGCGCCTGGCCAACCGGCACGCGGGTCGTGACCTGGTTCGTTGCGGTGTCGATCACGTCGACGGCGTCGCCGTTTTCCAGCCCGACATAGATGCGTGAACTGTCATCGGCAGCCCAGATGCCGTGCGGCAGCGCGCCGACCGGAATGGTCGCGACCAGCCGCGGTTCGGCCTCGGTGGTGAATACCTTGACCACGTTTTCGCCGCCCACTGTCACATAGGCGAACGTGCCACGCGCGGTCCTGGCAAAGGCAAGGTGATTGGTGATGAAGCCGGAGTCGAAGACGCCCTTCACTTCCAGTTTCTCGGTGTCGATGCGGGTGACCTTGCCCACGTCCTTGTGCGTCATCCACACCTCGCGGAAGTCCGGCGTGAACTGCAGGAACGGTGAGAACGGGCTGGTGACACTGAGGCGCTTGACCACCTTGTGTGCCCTGACATCGATGACATCCACCACGGGGTTGAAGCTGGACACCACGAAGGCGAGCTTGCCGGCAGGATGGAACAGCACCATGCCCGGCCCTGCCGTGGTCTGGATGCGGCGGGTTTCCCGGAATGTCACCGGGTTGATGACGGAGATATAGTCTTCGCCGCGCACGACTACCCACACCTCTTTTCCATCCGCGGTAAAGAAGCCCTCATGCGGTGAGCGGCCGATATAGGCAATGCCCTTGACCTTGTTGGTCGCCGTATCGATGAACGCGACGGAATTCGATCCGTTCGAGATCGCGATCAGGGTCCGATGGTCGGGCGAGAAGCCAAGGCCGTGGACATTGAGCTCGCCCTTGTAAAGCGGCGACAGCACGTCCGGCCGCGCGTTGCCAAGGCGGATCTGCCCAAGCAAGGTGTTGCTCGCCGGATTGATCACTGAAACGGTGTTGCTGTTCTGGTCGGCGGTGTAAACGCGATCCTGTGGCTGCGGCGCGGCGACTGCGAGAGGCGCGGCCACGGCAAGGATAAGGGCATGTCTTTTCATGATTCGGTCCAGAAGCGGGCGGTGTATGTCCGCCGGTTAGCGAGGATTGGTGGCGCCAGGTGCCCTGGCCTGGCTGCGCTGGAGCCAGGCCTGCATCAGGCGGATCTCGTTTTGCTGCTCGGTGATGATGGCCTGTGCAAGATTGCGCAACTCCGGGTCTTTGCCATACAGCAGCAGCGCCTTGGCCATGTCGATCGCGCCCTGGTGGTGCGGAATCATCATGGTGACAAAGTCGTGGTCGGGGATGCCGTTCATGGCTGCCTGCGCCATACCGTGATCCATTACGGCCATGGCGTCACCCATCAGGCCGGCAAACGGTTTTGCGGTGCTGGCGACAAAGGGCGGCGGCACCTGCCCCGCAGTGGTTTGGTGATGGTGGTGGGCTTCCTGGGCTGGCGCGGCAAAGCTTGCAGCCCATAGAAGCAGCGCCGGCACGATGCGTGCCGCGGTGCCGACGCCATTGCTTGGGGTTCTCCGTTGCATTGCAGGGTCTCCTTTCTACCGGGCCTGGCGTTAGCCGGCGGCCGGGGGGTACCTGCGTATACACATGGAGGGCGTGGACTATTCCATGGAAAGCCGGATTTTTTGCGGACCAGCCGCTGGACAGGCCTGCGATGCGTGACGCAGCCCCACCCTCCCCTTACGGGGTATCCGCCCGTCCCGGCGCACCGTCCAGGGCCGCCAGTATCCGAAACGCTGCCTTTACCCGCTCCGGTACCGGGAAGTTCTTGTTCGCCAGCATCACGATGCCAATCCGCTTCGCCGGCACAAAGACCACGTAGGCGCCAAAGCCATTGGTCGAGCCGGTCTTGTTGACCAGCACATCGGCGGGCGATGACAGCGGCGGCTCCAGCCGGCTCACCTGGTTCGCCTCGAGCACGACCTGCGGTGAACTGCCGGCCAGCACGCTGTCGACCCGTGTGGGCCAGGCGTACATTTCCCAGCCCAGCCCCTGCACCATGTCGCCGACCTTGAAGTACCCGGTGTGCGTCCCGGCAATGGCACGCCGCAGCTTGTCGTCCAGGCCGGCACTGTCGATGTTGGCTTCGACAAAGCGGATCAAGTCGGCCGCCGTGGTTTTCACGCCGTAGGCTTCGGCATCCAGCACGCCGGGCGTCACGCGGACCGGCTTGCCGTCTTTCGAATAGCCATAGGCGTAGTCGCCCATGCGCGCCTTCGGCACCCTGATGTAGGTGTGGGCCAGGCCCAGCGCCGGGAACAGCGTCTTCTCCATCAGGTCATCGAAGGGCTGGCCCATGCTGCTGGCGGCCAGGTAGCCGAACAAGCCGATGCTGGGATTCGAATACTGGCGATGGCTGCCGGCGGCATATCTGGGGCGCCAGCCCCGGAAATAGTCGACCATCGTCCTGGTATCGGTGACCGCATCCGGAAACTGCAGCGGCAGGCCGCCGGCGGCATAGGTGCCGAGGTCGAGCAGGCTGGTCGCGCCCAGGCTGCTTCCCGCAAGCGCCGGCAGGTATTTCCCGGCAGGGTCGGCCAGGGACAGGGTGCCGCGGGCCTGTCCATAGGACGCGAGCGTCGCGGTGAAGGTCTTGCTGACCGAGCCGATCTCGAAGAGCGTGTCGCCGTCGACCTTGCGCCGGCCCTCCTTCGCCGCGACGCCGTAGTTGAAGACGTAGCGCTTGCCGCCGGCCGTGACGGCAACGGCCATGCCGGGGACGCCGTGCGCCGCCATCAGGGGGCGGATGGCATCGTTCACAGCGCGTTCTATCTGGCGCTGGCCGACACTGTCGGCGGCACTGGCATTGGCCGCGAAGAGGCTGCAAGCCATGGCGATGGTGGCGATGCGGGCAACAGGAATCCGTTTCATATCCGGCGCTTGGCGATCATGCTGGGGGGGCGGCGCCGGACCATGGCGGTGCGCGCCCGTGGCGGCACGGACGCGCAACTGGAGCGGCTGCAGAAGGACAAAGCTTAACAGCCGCCGCCGTCGCATGTGGAGTCCCGCACCGAAGCGCCCCGCCTGGCCTGCAAGGTGAAGCCGGCGATATCAGAGCGAGGACGGCGCAGGCTTGTCCGTGTCGATGCCGTAGCGCGTGATCGCCTCGGCCACCACCGACGCCGGCACCGTGCCCTGCGCCGCAAGCGCGCGCAGCGCCGCCACGCAGACATAGGCGCGATCGACCTCGAAGAAGCGGCGCAGCGACGGCCGGTTGTCGCTGCGGCCATAGCCGTCGGTGCCCAGCACCGTGAAGGGAGCCGGCACGTAGGGCGCAATCAGTTGCGGATAGGCGCGCACGTAGTCAGTGGCCGCCACCACCGGCGCGTCGCCGGCCAGCAGCGCTTCCACATGGCTGGGGGCGATGCTGTCCTGCGGATGATGCAGGCGCTGGCGCGCGGTCTCGCGCGCCTCGCGCTCCAGCTCGGAGAAGCTGGTGACGCTGAACACCTCGCTGTCGACCTGCCAGTCCTCGGCCAGCATCTGCGCCGCGGCCTCCACCTCGCGCAGGATGGTGCCGCTGCCGAGCAGCCGCACCCTGGCGCGCCCGCCGCCTTCCACCTGCGCAAGCCGGTACATGCCGCGCACGATGTCGCGCTCCACGCCCGCCGGCATCGACGGCTGGGCGTAGTTCTCGTTCATCACGGTCAGGTAATAGAACACGTCCTCCTGGCGCTCCATCATCGCGCGCATGCCCTCGTCGACGATGACTGCCAGCTCATAGGCGTAGGCGGGGTCATAGGCGCGGCAGTTGGGGATGGTGGCGGCAATGATGTGGCTGGTGCCGTCCTGGTGCTGCAGCCCTTCGCCGGACAGCGTGGTGCGGCCTGCCGTAGCGCCCACCAAGAAGCCGCGCGCACGCTGGTCGCCGGCGGCCCAGATCAGGTCGCCGATGCGCTGGAAGCCGAACATCGAGTAGTAGATATAGAGCGGCAGCATGGCCGTGCCATGGTTGCTGTAGGCGGTGCCCGCGGCAATCCACGACGACATCGCACCGGCCTCGGTGATGCCTTCTTCCAGGATCTGGCCGCGGATGTCCTCGCGGTAGTACAGCATCGAGCCGGCGTCCTCGGGCTCGTACAGCTGGCCCTGCGATGAATAGATGCCGACCTGGCGGAACAGGCTGGCCATGCCGAAGGTGCGCGCCTCGTCGGCGACGATGGGCACCACGCGCGGACCGAGCGCCTTGTCCTTGAGCAGGCCGGTCAGCATGCGCACCATTGCCATGGTGGTCGACATCTCCTTCTGGTCGGCCGCCACCGCGAACTGGCCGTATTGCGCCAGCGGCGGCACCGCCACGGTGTCGGCCTGGCGCTGGCGCGCCGGCAGGTAGCCGCCCAGCACCTGGCGGCGTTCGCGCAGGTAGCGCAGCTCAGCGCTGTCCTCGGCCGGGCGGTAGAAGCGCATCGATTCCAGGTCCTCGTCGGACAGCTCCAGGCCGAAGCGGCTGCGGAATGCCTTCAGCGCCTCGATGTCGAGCTTCTTCTGCTGGTGCGTGGTGTTCTGCGCCTGGCCGGCATTGCCCATGCCATAGCCCTTGATGGTCTTGGCCAGGATCACCGTGGGCTGGCCCTTGTGCGCGCGTGCCGCGGCAAAGGCCGCATGGAGCTTGCGCAGGTCGTGTCCGCCGCGGTTCAGCGCCGCCACCTCATCCGGCGTCATATGCGCGACCAATGCCTTCAGCGCTTCGTTCTGGCCAAAGAAATGCTCGCGCCCATAGTGGCCGTCCTTGGCCTTGTAAGTCTGGAACTGGCCGTCCATGGTCGAGGCGAAGGCGCGCAGCAACGCGCCGGAGTGATCGCGCGCGAAGATCGGGTCCCAGGCGCTGCCCCACAGCACCTTGATCACGTTCCAGCCCGCGCCGCGGAACAGCGCTTCCAGCTCCTGCACGATCTGGCCGTTGCCGCGCACCGGGCCGTCCAGGCGCTGCAGGTTGCAGTTGATGACAAAGGTCAGGTTGTCGAGCTTCTCGCGCGCTGCCAGCGGCAGCGCGGCGATCGATTCGGGCTCGTCCATCTCGCCGTCGCCGAACACGCCCCACACGTGCCGGCCCGAAGTGGCCTGCAGCCCCCGGTGCTCCATGTAGCGCATGAAGCGCGCCTGGTAGACCGACTGGATCGGGCCCAGCCCCATCGAGCCGGTCGGGAACTGCCAGAAGTCCGGCATCAGCCAGGGGTGCGGATATGAGCACAGGCCCTGCCCCCCCGCCTCTCGGCGGAAGTTGTCGAGCTGGGCCTCGGACAGGCGTCCTTCCAGGAAGGCGCGCGCGTACACGCCCGGGGCCGAGTGCGGCTGGAAGTAGACCAGGTCGCCGCCGTTGCCGGCATCGGCGCCCTGGAAGAAGTGGTTGAAGCCGACCTCGAACAGGTCCGCCGCCGAGGCATAGCTGGAGATATGCCCGCCCAGTTCACCGTAGGCCTGGTTGGCGCGCACCACCATGGCAAGGGCATTCCAGCGCACGATGCCGGTGATGCGCTCTTCCATCGCCAGATCCCCCGGATAAGGCGGCTGGCGCTCGACCGGGATGGTGTTCAGGTAAGGCGTGTTGCTCTGCGCCGTGGTCGACACACCCAGCGCGGGGGCGGCATCGAGCAGCCGGCCGAGCAGGAAGCGCGCGCGCTCCTGCCCGCATTGCGCCACCACTGCCTCCAGCGCGTCCAGCCATTCGCGCGTCTCCTGCGGATCGTCGTCGCCGTCGGGCATGGCCTGGGCGAGCAGGCGTTGAGGCCAAGCTTCTGCGGATCGAGCAGCGTCACGCGCTGCCGGATGATCCCGCGCTGCTCCAACGCGCGCACGCGCGCCAGGCAAGGCGACGGCGAGAGGTTGACGCGCGCGGCCAGCTCGACGTTGGTCAGGCTGGCGTCGCGCTGCAACGCCTCGAGGATCCGGATATTGATTTCATCCAGTTCGGGTTCCTGCATGGGGTTCCTGTTTGGCCGGCTCGATGTGAAGTGCATGGCGCCCTGCCTCCTTGCGGAAACGGGGCGCCGGGCAGAGCGCTAGAATACAGGCCGCGCGGCGCGGGCGGCAAACCTCCAGGCTTGCAGGGCCGCCACATGGCGATCGTGGAACCCGGCCAGCAGCCGGCATCAGGTTCCCGCGCCCTCCCCGCGTGCCTGCGCCCATGCGTCCCAGTACGGCGGACTGCCGATGGCCGTGCGCACGCACTCCGCAAACGCGCGCAGCCGCGCCGACACCCGCCGGCCTTCCGGGTGGGCGATATAAATGGATTCCGGCTCGGCCCGCAGGCCGACCTCGATCACGGCCAGCGCCCCCTGCCGGATGGCATCGCCGGCAATAAAGGTCGGCAACAACGCGATGCCGACTCCCGCGATGGCGGCATCTCGCATCATGTCGCCGTTGTTGACGCGCAGCGCAACGGCGGCACGGGCGATTTCGGTGCCGTCGGGGCCGTGCAGGCGCCAGTCAGCCGCGCCGCGGTTGGCGTAGAAGATGCCACGGTGCTGCTGCAGCTCCGCCAGCGTTGCCGGCGCGCCCATCTGCGCCAGGTAATCCGGGGATGCGACCAGGAGGCGGTGGCTGGGGGCAAGCTGCCATGCCACCAGGCGCGAGCTCTCCAGCGGGCCGTGCCGCACCACGGCGTCATAACTGTCGGTGGCCGCGTCCACGCGGCGGTCGTCCAGGTCCAGGCTCAGCTCCAGTTCCGGATGCCGGGCCAGGAACGGATAGATGGCAGGCCCCAGGTGCATCCGGCCAAATGTGACCGGCGCGGAAATCCGCAACGACCCGGCCAGGGTGCCGCGCCGCTCGGCAACATCGGTTGCCGCCGCCTCCACTTCATGCAGGATGCGCGTGGCCCGCTCCAGGAAGGCGGCGCCATCCTCGGTCAGCGACAGCCGCCGCGTGGTCCGGCGCAGCAGGTTGGCACCCATCGCCTTTTCAAGCTCGGCCAGGCGTTCGCTGACGACGGACTTGGACAAGTTGAGCCGCCTCGCGGCCTCGCTGATAGAGCCTGCCTCGACCACGGCGACAAAGCTGGCGACACCTTCTAGCTTGAACATTGTTCGGCATATCCGGAAAGTTGTTCCGCGATCTTCAGTCTAGTTCGAACCACGCGCGTTGCCCATACTGGTTTCACGAGGCAGCAGGACGGTTCCTGCTGCCCTACCCGCAAACCCGGCGCTGTGGACCAGCAAGTTGCCCCCGCGCCAGACCGGAGATCGATCATGGGACGTTTGTCTGGAAAAGTTGCCATCATTACCGGCGCCAGTGCCGGCATTGGCCGCGCCACCGCATTGCTGTTTGCCGCCGAGGGCGCCAGGGTGGTAGTCGGTGCCCGCCGCCAGTCCGAACTGGACAGCCTGGTGGCGCAGATCCGTGACGCCGGCGGCGACGCGGTGGCGCTCGCCGGCGATGTGCGGCGCGAGGAATACGCCAGCGCGCTGGTGGCGCTGGCGGTCGAGCGCTATGGCCGCCTGGATATCGCCTTCAACAACGCCGGCACGCTCGGCGAGGGCGGGCCCAGCACCGGGGTTTCGGCAGACGGCTGGAACGACACCCTTGCCATCAATCTCACCGGCGCATTCCTCGGCGCCAAGCACCAGCTTGCACAGATGCTGAAGGATGGCGGCGGTTCGGTGATCTTCACCTCGACCTTCGTTGGCTACACCGTCGCCTTTCCCGGCGTGGCCGCGTATGCGGCAAGCAAGTCCGGCCTGATCGGCCTGACGCAGGCGCTGGCGGCCGAGTATGGGCCGCAGGGCATCCGCGTCAATGCGATCCTGCCGGGCGCCGTGGACACGGACATGTATCGCACCATGAACGACACCGCGGAATCACAGGCGTTCATCACCAACCTGCATGCGCTCAAGCGCGTGGCCACGCCGGAAGAACTGGCGCGCTCGGTGCTGTACCTGGCATCGGACGATTCGGCTTTCGTCACCGGCACGGCATCGCTGGTGGATGGCGGCGTCTCGATCACGCGCACCTGACCCCACCGGCGCCGGCGGCCAGCATGG
>NZ_JBYSZW010000015.1:0-17499 GCF_058787575.1 Cupriavidus sp. FW305-3-2-15-C-LB2 | reverse complement strand
CCCCCCCCCCCCCCCCCCCCCCCCCCCCCCCGCCAACCAGTTTCAGCCCCCTTCCGCTCAAGTCATCGTTCTGTCATCCGCCCCGGCCAGAATGCGCAGGTCATTCACGTCAGGGAGTCGACATGACGCACGCAATTGAAGTCCGCGGGCTTTCCAAATCGTTCCGCGCGGACCGCAAGGCGCTTGACGATGTCACGCTGCACATCGCGCCAGGCGAGATGGTCGCCCTGCTGGGTGCATCGGGATCGGGCAAGTCCACGCTGTTGCGCCACGTGGCCGGATTCATCACGGGCGATGCCGGCGCCGGCGAAATCCTCGTCAACGGCCGCCATGTGCAGCGCAACGGCCGCCTGGCCCGCAACGTGCGCAAGGTGCGTGGCGAGATCGGGTTTGTGTTCCAGCAGTTCAACCTGGTGGGCCGTCTTCCGGTCATCACCAACGTGCTGGTCGGCACGCTGGCCCGTGTGCCCAAGTGGCGCAGCCTGCTGCGCATCTTCAAGGCCGATGAAGTCCAGGGCGGGCTCGATGCGCTTGCGCAAGTTGGTATAGACGACTATGCGTTTCAACGGGCCTCGACGCTGTCGGGCGGCCAGCAGCAGCGCGCCGCCATCGCCCGCACGCTGGTGCAGAACGCCAGCGTGATCCTGGCCGACGAGCCGATCGCCTCGCTCGACCCGGAATCGTCGCGCCGGGTGATGTCGCTGCTCAGGCAGATCAACCGCACGCGCAAGGTCGCGGTGCTGGTGTCGCTGCACCAGGTGGACGTGGCGATGCGCTACTGTCCCCGCGTGGTGGCGCTGCGCCACGGCAAGGTGGTCTATGACGGCCCCTCTGCCGCGCTCACGCCCGGCATGCTGCGCGATCTCTACGGCACCGAAGCCGACGAGCTGCTGCTCGATTCCGTGCCAGACGAAGACGTATCCACTGCGGCCATGCCGGCACCGGCAATGGTCACGATGAACCTGGCGGCCGCCTGAACGGCCGCCTGTCCACACCGCTTTATCCCAAAACCGCTTCCCACCGGAGTTGTCCATGCTTCGCAGAACCTTTCTCGCCGTCGTGGCTTCGGGCGTGGTCGCCCTGCCCGCCTTCGCGCAGGACGCCAAGAGCCTGAACATCGGCTTTATCTCGACCGAATCGTCGTCGAACCTGAAGTCCGCCTGGCAGCCGCTGATCGACGATCTCAGCAAGACGCTGGGTGTACCCGTCAAGCCCTTCTTTGCGTCCGACTACGCCGGCATCATCGAGGGCATGCGCTTCAACAAGGTGCAGATCGCCTGGTTCGGCAACAAGTCGGCCATGGAGGCCGTGGACCGTGCCAACGGCGAGGTCTTTGCCTCGGTGATCGACAAGGACGGCAACCCGGGCTACTGGTCGGTGCTGATCGTCAACAAGGACAGCGACCTGAAGAGCGTCGAAGACGTGATCAAGCGCGGCAAGGACCTCAGCTACGGCGCCGGCGACCCCAATTCCACCTCGGGCACGGCCGTGCCGGGCTTCTACCTGTGGACCGCCAACAAGGTCGAGCCCAAGACGCTGTTCAAGGCCGTGCGCATCGGCAACCACGAGACCAACCTGCTGTCGGTGCTGAACAAGCAGGTCGATGTGGCGGTGAACAACACCGAGAACATGGAGCGCTATCGCATCAACACCGGCAAGAACGCCTATGACCAGGTGCGGGTGCTGTGGAAGTCGCCGCTGATCCCGGCCGATCCGATGGTCTATCGCAAGGACCTGCCGCCGGAGGTGAAGAAGAAGATCCAGGCCTTCTTCGCCAACTACGGCAAGGGCGCAGACGCCGCGCGTGAAAAGCAGGTGCTGGCCACCCTGACCTACCAGGGCTTCCGCACCGCCAGCGATGCGCAGCTGGTGCCGATCCGCCAGATCGAACTGGCCCGCGAAAAGGCGAAGATCGAATCGGACACCACCCTGGCCGCTGCCGACAAGGAAAAGCGGCTGGCCGAGGTGACCCGCCGCCTGGCCGAGCTGGACAAGGCCGCCGGCAACGCCATCAGCACGCAATAAGCCCATCCCGACGAGGCCGGCGGCCCCCCGCCGCCGGCCCCGCATCGCTTTCGTTCCCCGCTTGATTCCGGATTCCTCATGACTGTCACCGCCAGGCCCGGCCTGCCTCCCACGCCCCAAAGCAACGTGCGCCCGCCGCGCACTTCCCTTGCCGTGATGCTGACCTGGGCAGTCCTGCTGGCCATGCTCGCCCTGTCCTGGCAGGGGGCCGACATGCGCCCGCTGGACCTGCTGCGCGACTCGGACAATATGGCGAAATTTGCCGCCGATTTCTTCCCGCCCGATTTCCGCGACTGGCGGCACTACCTGGACGAGATGCTCGTCACCGTGCAGATCGCGCTGTGGGGCACCGCCCTGGCCGTGGTGATGGCGGTGCCGCTGGGCCTGCTGTGCTCGGCCAATATCGTCCCGGCGTGGGCCTACCAGCCCGCACGCCGCATCATGGACGCTTGCCGCGCCATCAATGAGATGGTGTTCGCCATGCTGTTCATCGTGGCCGTCGGTCTGGGCCCGTTTGCCGGCGTGCTGGCGATCTGGATCCACACCACCGGCGTGCTGGCCAAGCTGTTCGCCGAAGCCGTCGAGGCCATCGACCCGCGCCCGGTGGAAGGCGTGCGCGCCACCGGCGCCGGCCCGATCGAGGAGATCGTCTATGGAGTGATTCCGCAAGTGCTGCCGCTGTGGCTGTCGTTCGCGCTGTACCGCTTCGAGTCCAACGTGCGCTCGGCCTCGGTGGTTGGCATCGTCGGCGCCGGCGGCATCGGCACCGTGCTGTGGGAGATCATCCGCAGCTTCCAGTATGGGCAGACCTGTGCCGTGATGATCATCATCATCCTGTTCGTCTCGGCCATCGACATCATCTCCGCACAAATCCGCAAGGTACTGGTCTGACATCATGCTGAACCTGTCCCGCATCGAAACGCTGTTTGCCGACCATGGCAATGCCTGGTACGGCGGCGAAGCCATCAGCCAGACCGCGCACGCGCTGCAGTGCGCGCAACTGGCCGAGCAGGCCGGCGAGCCCGAGCCGCTGATCGTCGCGGCCCTGCTCCACGACGTTGGCCACCTGCTGCTGGCCGAAAGCACCACCACCGACATGCGCCACCAGGAGGCCGCCGCCGATGCGCTGGCAGAACTGTTCGGTGACGAAGTGACAGAACCCGTGCGGCTGCACGTAGCGGCCAAGCGCTATCTGTGCGCGGCCGATCCGGCGTACTTCGCCACCTTGTCACCGGCTTCAGCGCAAAGCCTGGCGCTGCAAGGCGGTCCGTTCGGCGCCGCACAGGCCGAAGCGTTCACCGCCAGCCGCCACGCCGCTGCCGCGGTGCGCCTGCGCCGCTACGACGACCTCGCCAAGGTGGTCGGCCTGGCCACGCCGCGGCTGGCGCACTACCTGGACATGGCCGCGCGTTGCGCGCGGACTGGCGCATGAACACCATCGCTGAAGCCGTGCTTACCCTGCGTGAAGTGCGCGGTTCCGACGCGGAACTGCGGCACCTGTCCGCGCTGCTGGCCGCGATGGACGATGAAGCGCCGCTGCCGCTGGCCACCATGCGCGAGCGCTACGCGACCATGCGCCGCTATCCGGACTACCGCTGCTACATGATGGTGGACGAGGACGAGGTGCCGCTGGGCACCTTCAGCCTGCTGGTATTTCCCGTGATGGTCCACGACGGGCGTCCCGAGGCCATTGTCGAGGCCGTGGTGGTGGCGCCATCCGCGCGCGGCAGGGGCGTCGGCAAGGCGATGATGCGCGAAGCGATGCGCCTGGCCCGCGAGGCCGGGGCGGCCAAGCTGGTGCTGTCGTCCAACGCGCGGCGCCTGCAGGCCCACCAGTTCTATCGCCGGCTCGGGTTCACCGAGCACGGCATCAGTTTCAGCATCGAACTCTGATGGCAAGGCCGTGCCGGAAGCTTCGCTTCGGCACGGCCTTATCAGCTTAATGTTGCGCTATCGGAGGTAGCCCCAACCAGCCGCGCGAACGCCTCCGCCGCGGTTTCCAGGGCGCCGCTATTGTCGAACTCGACCAGGCGGCACCCTGCCGGCACGGTGAAGGCCTGCGCCGCGCGCGCCAGGCGCCGGGCAATCGCTTCTTCCGACTCGCGGCCACGCTGGCGCAGCCGCGTGGCCAGCACCTCCGGCCGGACGCGCACATGCACGGCGCACAGCTTCGGGTAGCGCGCCACGGCTTGGGGCAGGTACTCGCGCGAGCCATTGACGATCACCGTCAGCCCCCTGGCCAGCCACTGCTCGATCTCGATGCCGATGCCGTAATGGAGCCCGTGGCTGTGCCAGTCCAGCGCCAGGCAGCCGAGCGCCTGGCGGCGCCGGAACTCATCCGTGGTCAGCGCAACGGAGGCCTCGTTGGCATCGGCCTCGCGGGTGATATAGCGATGCGCGATGACGATGCGGTGGTCCGGCCCGAGGCGTTCGCGCAGCGCGCGCAGCAGCGAGTCCTTGCCGCTGCCGGACGGCCCCATCAGGTAGAACAGGCCGTGTCCGTCGGCCGCGCCATGTGCGTTCATGCGTCCAGGTACGCCGCGCCAGCGCCGTCGGTGGTGCTGCCGTTGAATCCGTAGTGGCGGGCAACGATAAAGTCGTCGCCCGGCTCCGGCTGCACGAATACGCTGATCCCGTCCACATGAAGCGGCGCCTGCAGCAGCTTGCCGCTCGCGGCCCCCAGGCGCTCGAGGGCGGCGCGCTGGCCGGTAGTATCAAGCATGCCAGTCAGCGTGATATGGAAGACGAAGGTACCGAATACATACGGGTAGCCCCATGCGTCGAGCATGCGGCGCTCTTCGTCGGTCAACTGGTCCGGTTTGCGCCGGCCGAGTTCTTCGGCCGTAGGCGGCGCGCGGAAGCGCTCGAATGCCAGTACGCAGGCATCGGCCAGCGCCTGCATCGGTGGCGATCCGCCATCGGCCAGGCACCATGCCACAAAACCCCGCAGCGCACACAGCGCCAGCGGTGCGTCGAATGCCTCGCGGCCACGCGCGAAGTCACGCGCAGCGGCGTCGAGCATCGGCCCGTTGCTGCCCTGCACAAGCCGGAACGGCGGCTTCAGCGTGGCATGCAGGCCGTAGCGCGCCGGGGCCTTGACCCATTCGTCGGGCGGCGCCGCCATGCCCGCCGGCGCGGGCAGCGCGGCGCCGGTATCGGCGTCGCGGCCGAGCCACTGGCTGCCAAACGTGCGGAACGGATCTGAGGGCGCCAGGTAGATGGCGTAACGGTGCGCTGGCAAGGTCATGCGGCAAGGTTACCAGCGGCACCCGGCGCCCGGCGGCGGCGTCTGCCCTGGTTTTGTGGTCTGGACCGCAGACACCTTAGCGCAGGCAGATGACAGCCGGATGTCTAGACCAATGCCACGTCGCTCCGCCTCAATCACTGTCGGAAACCGTCAGCTGCACCCAGTCCCCCGCAAACCGCACCACGCTGTACTGCACCGGCGCCCCGTCGATATCAACGTTCAGCGCCTCCACCTGCAGCACCGGGCGCGTCTTCGGCTGGTTCAGCAGGCGCGCCACCGGGGCGCTGGGCATGGCCGCCGTGATGCGCGACCACTTGCGCGTGTAGTCGGCAATGCCGAAATGCGCCAGCGCGCGCGATACCGATTGCCTGGCGCGCAGCACCTCGTCGATGCCCGGGAAGCGCTTGAGGTCAAAGTAATGCTCGGCAACGTCAATGGTGCGCTCTTCGGCCTTGCCGATCATCTGCACGTGCAGGATCTCCGCCGTGCGCGCCAGGCCCAGTTGCTTTGCCACTTCCGGCGCGCGCACCACCTGGCTGTCGATGATCTCGGCATGTCCGCGCATGCCCTGCGCGGCCAGGTTTTGCGAGAAGCGCGTGCGGCGCCCGATCGCGTAGTCGATCGCATGCTCCTGCACGAAGGTGCCGCGGCCCTGCTCGATCCGCACCAGGCCGCTCAACTCCAGCTCGCCCATGGCGCGGCGGATGGTGTGGCGGTTGACCGCGAAGCGCGTGGCCAGTTCAGGCTCAGGGGGCAGCTGTTCGCCGGGCAGGTACAGCTTCTTGCGGATGTCGTCCGCCAGCGCCTCGCCAATCTGGCGCCATACCGCCACGCCGGAACCCCGTTCCACTTCTCGATCAGACATCTCGCGCTGCCCTCTTGTCATCAAGCGTTCACCATTGCCATGCGATTGTGCCTCAACCGCGCCGCGATGGCGGGGTGCCCGAGCAATGCCCCGCCCCGTCATGAAACGTTCATCTGCCTGTGGTCTAGTAGCTGCGTGTTCAAGCAGTGACATCTAAACGTATAGACGTATAGGGGTGATGATGCAAAGCGAAACCGCGCAGGCCCATGCCGCCCGCGCCGCCTGGCTCCGGATCCTGGCGACGGCGCCCGCCGACGCGCTCGACGGCGCTTACCAGCGGCTTGGCCAGGCGCAAGCGCTGCCGGCCTACCGGCTGCTGCGCAAGCCGGAGTCCGGCATGGCCATGGTCCGGGCCCGCGCAGGCGGGACCGGTGCCCAGTTCAACCTGGGGGAAATCACGGTCACGCGCTGCGCGGTCGTGCTGGAAGACGGCGCTGCCGGGGCCGCTGCAGGCGTGGCCTATATCCAGGGCCGTAGCGCCCGCCACGCCGAACAGGCCGCGGTGCTGGACGCGCTGCTGCAGCGCCCGGCCTGGCACCAGCGCGTGCAGGAGTTCGTGCTGGCGCCGTTGGCAAGCACGCAGGCGCAGCGCGCCGCACACGCAGCGGCCACCGTCGCCCAGACCCGCGTCGAGTTCTTCACCATGGTCCGGGGAGAGGACTGAAATGACTGCCATGCAACCGATCCTGTCCGCCCCGGCCGCCTCGCTGCTGCCGGGCTTCAACAACCCGGTCGACGACGCCCAGCAGGTCTTCCGCGCCGCGCTGCAGGCGTTTGCCCATCCGGGCCGGCTGCAGACGCTGCCCGTGGCCAGCGGCCTGCCCGGCGGCCTGTCGCCCGCGCTGGCGGCGCTGCTGCTGACGCTGGCCGATCCCGATACCCCGGTCTGGCTGCCTGCCGGCGTGCCCGCCGCGGCGCGTGCGTTCCTGCGCTTCCATTGCGGCTGCCCGCTGACCGACGATGTCGGCGCCGCCGCCTTTGTCTGCGTGCCCGCCGGCTATGCCGTACCGGCACTGGCGGATTGCGCGCAAGGCGACCCGGCCTTCCCCGACCGCTCGGCCACGCTGCTGGTGGAGGTGGCCTCGCTTGCCGAAGGCGACACCCTCACGCTGCGCGGCCCCGGCATCGAAACCACGCAGGTGCTGCGCGTGGCGGGGCTGCCCGCGGACTTCCGCGCCGGCTGGCGCGCCAACAACGCCGGCTTCCCGCTCGGCGTGGACCTGCTGCTGGCCAGCGGCGACCGATTCTGCGCGCTGACGCGCACCACGCTGGTGGAGGACTGACATGTATGTAGCCGTCAAAGGTGGCGAGCGCGCCATCCTCAATTCCTACCGGATGCTCGATGCCTACCGCCGCGGCGATACCGCGGTGCCGGAACTCACGCTGGCGCAGATCCGCGAACAGATGCCGCTGGCGGTGTCGCGCGTGATGGCCGAGGGCTCGCTGTACGACCCGCACCTGGCCGCGCTGGCCCTGAAACAGGCCGCTGGTGACCAGATCGAGGCGATCTTCCTGCTGCGCGCCTATCGCACCACGCTGGCGCGCTTCGGCTATACCCAGCCGGTGGATACCGGCGCGATGCGCCTGCAGCGCCGGATCTCGTCCACGTTCAAGGACGTGCCGGGCGGCCAGGTGCTGGGGCCGACCTACGACTACACCCAGCGCCTGCTGGATTTCACGCTCGAAGCCGGCCGCGACCCCGAGCCGCTGCCGCCCTCGCCCGAACCCCTCGCCGCCAGCATGCCGCGCGTGACCGGCCTGCTGGAAGCGGATGAACTGGTCGAAGCCGACCAGATTCCCGCGGGCGACCCCACGCCGCCCGACCTGACGCGCGAGCCGCTGAGCTTCCCCGCCAACCGCGCCGCGCGCTTGCAGAACCTGGCGCGCGCCGATGAGGGTTTCCTGCTGTCGATGGGCTATTCCACCCAGCGCGGCTACGGCAACTCGCACCCGTTCGCGGCCGAGATCCGCTTCGGCGCGGCCGAGGTCGAACTGTTCGTGGAAGAGCTTGGCTTCGCCGTCACCATCGGCGAGATCGAGCTGACCGAATGCCAGATGGTGAGCCAGTTCGCCGGCAATGCCGACGAAGCCCCGCGCTTCACGCGCGGCTACGGGCTGGTGTTCGGCTACAACGAGCGCAAGGCCATGTCGATGGCGCTGGCTGACCGCGCCATGCGCGCCGAAGAACTGGGCGAGGCCGCCGACGCCCCGGCCAACGATATCGAATTCATGCTGTACCACAGCGACAACGTCGAGGCCTCCGGCTTCGTGCAGCACCTGAAGCTGCCCCACTACGTGGACTTCCAGGCCAACCTCGAACTGCTGCGCCGGCTGCGTGCGGAACAGGATGGCGCCGTGACCGCTACCGTGCAGGCGCAACCGCAAGAGGAGACGCTGGCATGACCACCCCCGACACCACCATGGCAACGGGCATTGCCCGCGATGACCACTACAACTTCGGCTACCTGGACGAGTCGACCAAGCGGATGCTGCGCCGCGCGCTGCTCAAGGCCGTGGCGATTCCCGGCTACCAGGTACCCTTCGGCAGCCGCGAAATGCCGCTGCCCTATGGCTGGGGCACGGGCGGCATCCAGGTGACGGCCGCGATCATCGGCAAGGATGATGTGCTCAAGGTGATCGACCAGGGCTCGGACGACACCACCAACGCCATCAATATCCGCCGCTTCTTCGGCCGCGTCACCGGCGTGCAGACCACCGAGCGCACCGCCGAGGCCAGCATCATCCAGACCCGTCACCGGATTCCGGAAACGCCGTTGCACGCGGGCCAGACCATGGTGTTCCAGGTGCCGATCCCCGAGCCGCTACGCTGGCTGGAGCCGAGCGAGGGCGAGACCCGCACCATGCACGCACTGGCCGAGTACGGCGCGATGCACGTCAAGCTGTATGAGGACATCGCGCATCACGGCCATATCGCCACCACCTACGACTACCCCGTGATCGTCAACCAGCGCTACATGATGCGGCCGTCGCCGATCCCCAAGTTCGACAATCCCAAGCTCGACCGCAGCCCCGCGCTGATGCTGTTCGGCGCCGGGCGCGAGAAGCGCGTCTATGCCGTGCCGCCGTACACCGCGGTCAGGAGCCTGGACTTCGCCGACCATCCCTTCACGGTGGAAAAGTGGTCCAGCTGCTGCGCCCAGTGCGGCGCTGCCGACAGCTACCTGGACGAGATCATCACCGATGACGCCGGCACGCGACTGTTCGTGTGCTCCGACACCGAATACTGCGCCGACCGCCAGGCGGCCCAGGCCGTCAAGGCCGCTGCCGGAGGTGCCCGATGAGCGCCACCCCGCTGCTGTCGGTGCGCAACCTGACGCGCACCTGGGACGGCCTGCACGGCTGCCATGACGTCAGCTTCGACCTGTACCCGGGCGAGGTGCTGTGCGTGGTGGGCGAATCGGGCTCCGGCAAGAGTACGTTGCTGCAGGCCTTGTCGATGCAGGCGCCGGCGCAGCGCGGCAGCGTCAGCTACGACATGCGCGAGTCCGGCCTGACCGACCTGGCCACGCTGTCCAGCGCGCGCCTGCGGCTGCTGGCCCGCACCGACTGGGGCTTCGTGCGCCAGCATGCGCGCGACGGCCTGCGCATGCAGGTCAGCGCCGGCGCCAATATCGCCGAGCGCCTGATGGCCGTGGGCGAGCGCCACTACGGCAACCTGCGCGAGGTCGCCGGCACCTGGCTGGAGAAGATGGAGATCGACCTGGCCCGGCTGGACGACGTGCCCGGCACCTTCTCCGGCGGCATGCAGCAGCGTTTGCAGATCGCGCGCAACCTGGTCACGCACCCGCGCCTGGTGTTCATGGACGAGCCCACCGCATCGCTGGACGTGTCGGTGCAGGCCCGCCTGCTAGACCTGCTGCGCCGCCTGGTGGCGGACCTGGGCCTCGCCGCCGTGCTGGTCACGCACGACCTGGCCGTGGCGCGCCTGCTCGCGCACCGCACGCTGGTCATGCAAGGCGGCCGCGTGGTGGAGCAAGGCCTGACCGACCAGATCCTCGACGACCCGCAGCACCCGTACACGCAGTTGCTGGTCTCTTCCATCCTGCAGGGCTGACGACGATGCACGCAGAACACCACCCCCAGAAACTGGTCGAGGTCCGCGGCCTCGGCAAGATGTTTACGCTGCACAACCAGGGCGGCATCCGCCTGCCGGTGCTGCGCGCGATGGATTTCGATGCCACCCGCGGCGAATGCCTGGTGCTGTCCGGGCCCTCCGGCACCGGCAAGAGCACGCTGCTGCGCTGCCTGTACGGCAACTACCTGGCCACCGAAGGCAGCATCCGCCTGCGCGATACCAGCGCCGAGGGCGAGCCGTGGGTCGAGCTGACCCACGCCCCAGAACAACGCGTGCTGAAGTTGCGCCGCGACGTGATCGGCTATGTCAGCCAGTTCCTGCGCGCGATTCCGCGCGTCGGCGCGCTCGACGTGGTGGCCGATCCGCTGCAGCAGCGCGGCGCCAGCCATGAGGAGGCCCGCGCCCGCGCGGCAGAACTGCTGGCACGGCTGAACCTGCCGCGCCGGCTGTGGGACCTGCCGCCGGCCACTTTCTCCGGCGGCGAGCAGCAGCGCGTGAACATCGCGCGCGGGCTGATCGGCGGCCACCCGATCCTGCTGCTGGACGAGCCCACCGCCTCGCTGGACGCCGACAACCGCGCCGTGGTGGTCGAGCTGATCCGCGAAGCCTTGGCCGAAGGCCGCGCGCTGATCGGCATCTTCCACGATGAAGCCGTGCGCGATGCCGTGGCCACGCGCCTGCTGCCGCTGCAACCCGCTAGCGCCCTTGCCTGATTTGATCCCAGAACGGAGCCGGACATGTCTGCTACCTACCTGACGCACGCCACCCTGGTGCTGCCGGACCGCGTGCTGCACGACAGCGCGCTGCTGATCGAAGATGGTCGCATCGCCGCCATCGAACCGGCACCCGCAGCGGTCCCCACCCACGCCACCGTGATCGACCTGCATGGCCACTCCGTGATGCCGGGCCTGGTCGACGTGCATTGCGACGCCATCGAGAAGGAAGTCGAACCGCGCGCCAGCGTGCTGTTCCCACTGGACTTTGCCGTGGCTCAGGTCGACCGCCGCAACGCCGCGGCCGGCATCACCACGCCGTACCACGCGCTGTCGTTCGCGGGCAACCAGTTCGGCGTGCGCAATGTCGATACCGCGGCCACGCTGGTGCGCACCCTGGCCGCGTATCGCCGCCACAGCCTGGTCGACAACCGCATCCATTGCCGCTACGAAGTCACCGATTCCAGCGCCGTGCCGGTGCTGGAATCCCTGATGGCCGAGGGCGTGGTCGACCTGCTGTCCGTGATGGACCACTCGCCGGGCCAGGGCCAGTTCAAGACCATGGATGCCTACCTGGCCTACATGATGGGCAACCACGGCATGAGCCGCGAGCAAGCCGCCGATGCGGCCGACAAGAAGGCCGCCGCGCTGGAAGGCGCGCATGAGCGTGTCAACCGGCTGGTGGCCAGGGCGCATGCGCTGGGCATCCCCACCGCCAGCCATGACGACGATTCGCCGCAGCGCATCGCCGCCATGCGCGCGCTGGGCGTGCGCATGAGCGAGTTCCCGATCAACCTGGAAACCGCGCAAGCCGCGTGCGCCCAGGCGCTGCCGACCATCCTGGGCGCGCCCAACGTGCTGCGCGGCAAGAGCCAGAGCGGCTCGATGCGCGCCATCGACGCCATTCACGCCGGCGTGGGCACCATCCTGTGCTCGGACTACCAGCCGTCCACGCTGATCGCCGCCGCGTATGCCGCCGCGCGCCTGGCCGACCTGCCGCTGAACCAGGCGCTGGCGCTGGTCACCGTCAATCCGGCCGACGCCTGCCTGCTGGACGACCGCGGGCGCCTGGCGCCGGGGCTGCGCGCGGACGTGATCGCCGTGTCCGGCGTGGCAGGCCAGCCGATGGTCACGCATACCTGGTCTGGCGGGAGGCTGGTGTTTGCGGCGGGGTATCCGTCGGTGCGGCACGTTGGCGATGCCGCCATGCCGCGCGAAACCGCGCTGCGCGAGGTGGCATAAGGAGGATTGGCCCGGATTCGTAAAATTCCGCTGCGCCTCCGCCAGACTGCTGATCTGAACAGGAAATCGAGCGCAATCTCGGTCATCGCTTGTACGAGCCTGCGTCCGGTCAGGCCGGCAACACAGTAGCGCTGGCTACGGCCGTTCGCTGCTGGCCGATGGCGGCTTCACCCGCTGAGCGATCGGATCAGGCCCCGGGGTTGAACCCCAGCGCCGTGCTGACCGCGCGCGCCTCGCGCCGCACGGCGCTGCCGATGGGCCCGTCGATGGCGGGATCAAAGCCGCCGGTGGCGCCCAGCGCCGTCAGCACTGCGCAGACGCGCCCGGTGTAGTCGCGCACCGGCGCCGCCACGGCGCTGATGCCGGTCAGGTTGGTGTCGCGCACCCAGGCGCAGTCGTCGGCCTGCACCGCGCGGCGCAGCGCGCCGATGGGGTCTTTGCCATCGAGCAACGCCAGCCGCGCCGGACTTGCCGCGGCCAGCTCCTCCTCGGCCTGGGCATGCACGCGCTTTTCATCGAGCAGGCCCAGGAACACGCGCCCGGTGGCCGACCACAGCAATGGCATCACCGAGCCCGCGCGCACATTCACCGTCACCGGCAAACCCGGTTCCTCAAAGCGCATGATGGTCGGCCCCTTGTTGCCCATCACCGCGACAAAGCAGGTCACCTCCAGCGCTTCACGCAGGCGTACCAGCGAGGCTTCGGCCAGCCGGATCGGGTCGGCCTGGCGCATCGCCGCCATGCCGATCTGCAGCGCCTCGAAGCCCAGGTGGTATTGCTGCGTGCCCGTCTCCTGCGCCACCAGCCCCTCTTCCACCAGGCTGACCAGGTAGCGGTGCACCTTGGCCGGGCTTTCGTCGATACGCGCGGCCAGCGCGGTCAGGCTGGCGCGTCCGCCCAGCCGGGCCAGTCCCTTGAGCACGGCCATGCCGGTGACCGCCGATTGCACGCGCTGGCGGCGTTCGCGCGTGCGGGGCGCGTCGGCGGGTTCGATCGGAGGTTGGGCAGCTTTCGGTCGGGGCATGGCGGGAAGATCCGGCAAACGGTGAGCGGTCATCACATGGAAGGCGGATCAAGCCATGCGGCCGCTGCAGGACAGTTCAAGGTTAACCCGCATTCAATCATTACGCAATGCGTATATGATTTACGCGAAATAGAAACACCGGTGCCGTACACCGGGCTGACCAACAAGGAGACAAGCCCCCATGCCCCGCCTCAACTTCAAGCGCCTGGCCATTGGCGCGCTGGCCCTGCCGATGCTGGCCGCCGCCCCCGCGCATGCCGCCGACGCCTACCCTGCCAAGCCGATCCGCTGGATCGTCCCCTACGCCGCCGGCGGCGGCTCGGACTTCCTGGCGCGCACCATCGGCCAGGGGCTGTCGGCCAAGGTCGGCCAGCCGGTGGTGGTGGACAACAAGCCGGGCGGCAATACCGCCATCGGCGCGGCCGAGACGGCGCGCTCGGCCGCCGACGGCTATACCGTGCTGTCGGCCGACAACGGCACGCTGGTGTTCAACCCGGTGCTGTACAAATCGCTCTCCTACAACCCTGGCAAGGACCTGGCTCCGGTGACGCTGCTGGGCCGCTTCCCGATGATCCTGGTGGTCGGCGCGGCCAGCCCGGTCAAGAGCGCCAAGGAATTCATCGCCCAGACCAAGGCCACCCAGGGCGGCATCAATTACGGCTCGGCCGGCGCGGGCAGCCCGCACCACCTGGCGATGGAGCTGCTGAAGGTGGAAGCCGGCCTGTCGATGACGCATGCCCCCTACCGTGGCGCCGCGCCGGCGCTGTCGGACGTGGCCGCCGGACAGGTGGTGGCGATGATGGTGGACTACGCCGCCGGCGCCGGCTTTATCAAGGGCGGCAAGGTCCGGCCGCTGGCGGTGGCCAATGCCACCCGGCTGCCGCAGCTGCCCGACGTGCCGACCTTTGCCGAACTGGGCTACCCGCGCGTGGAAGCTGCCGCGCTGGTGGGCATGGTGGTGCCGGCCGGCACGCCGCCGGAGGTGGTCAACACGCTGAACAAGGATGTGGTCGCGGCAATCCGCGAGCCCGCTGTCAACAAGCGGCTGGTGGACTTCGGCGTTGAGCCGGTCGGCAACTCGCCGTCTCAGTTCAGCGAGCTGCTGCGCAGCGAGTCCACCCGCTGGACCAAGCTGATCCGCGACCTGAAGATCACGCTGGACAATTGAGTCCGGCCGCAACACCGAATGGCCGTCCGGCCCTGACCGGACGGCCCTGTTTTTCGCCAGGAGTACGCAGCATGGCCAACCCCTCCCCCAGCGCCGCGCGCAGCGGCTGCCCGATCGACCACAGCGCCTTGACCGCGCCCAACGGCTGCCCGGTCAGCCACAACGCGGCGCAATTCGATCCCTTCGGCGACGGCTACCAGCAGGATCCGCCCGAATACGTGCGCTGGTCGCGCGAGCAGGAGCCGGTGTTCTACAGCCCCAGGCTGGGCTACTGGGTGGTCACGCGCTATGAAGACATCAAGGCGATCTTCCGCGACAACCTGACCTTCAGCCCGTCGATCGCGCTGGAGAAGATCACGCCCACCGGCGACGAGGCCAATGCCGTGCTGGCCTCCTACGGCTATGCCATGAACCGCACGCTGGTCAACGAGGACGAGCCCGCCCACATGCCGCGCCGGCGCGCGCTGATGGCGCCCTTCACGCCTGCGGAACTGGCGCACCATGAGCCGCTGGTGCGCCGCCTGGCGCGCGAGTATGTCGACCGCTTTATCGACGATGGCCGCGCCGACCTGGTCGACCAGATGCTGTGGGAAGTGCCGCTGACCGTGGCCCTGCATTTCCTGGGCGTGCCCGAAGAGGACATGGACCTGCTGCGCCAGTACTCCATCGCCCATACCGTCAACACCTGGGGCCGGCCGAAGCCGGAGGAACAGGTGGCGGTGGCGCATGCCGTGGGCAATTTCTGGCAGCTGGCGGGCCGCATCCTGGACAAGATGCGCGAGGACCCGTCCGGCCCGGGCTGGATGCAGTACGGCCTGCGCAAGCAGAAAGAACTGCCCGATGTCGTCACCGACTCCTACCTGCATTCGATGATGATGGCCGGCATCGTTGCCGCGCACGAGACCACCGCCAACGCCTCGGCCAATGCCATCAAGCTGCTGCTGCAGCATCCGGATGCATGGCGCGAGATCTGCGACGACCCATCGCTGATCCCCAACGCGGTGGAAGAATGCCTGCGCCACAACGGCTCCGTCGCCGCATGGCGGCGGCTGGTGACGCGCGACGCCGAGGTCGGCGGCATCCGCCTGCCGGCGGGCAGCAAGCTGCTGATCGTCACGTCTTCGGCAAACCATGACGAGCGCCATTTCGCCGATGCCGACCTGTTCGATATCCGCCGCGACAACGCCAGCGAACAGCTGACCTTTGGCTACGGCTCGCACCAGTGCATGGGCAAGAACCTGGCGCGCATGGAGATGCAGGTCTTCCTGGAGGAGCTGACACGCCGGCTGCCGCATATGCGCCTGGCCGAGCAGACCTTCACCTATGTGCCCAACACCTCGTTCCGCGGCCCTGAGCACCTGCTGGTGGAATGGGACCCCGCGCAGAACCCCGAGCGCCGCGACCCGGCCCTGCTCGAGGTGCACCAGCCGGTGCGCATCGGCGAACCGTCCGCGCACACCATCGCCCGCACGGTGGTGGTCGAGCGCGTCACGCCCGCCGCCGACGGCGTGGTCCGGCTGCGGCTGGCGGCGCCTGACGGCAAGCCGCTGCCGCGCTGGGCGCCGGGCTCGCATATCGACGTGGAATGCGGCGATACCGGGCTGTCGCGCCAGTATTCGCTGTGCGGCGATCCGGACGACACCGGGGCGCTGGAAATTGCCGTGCTGCGCGACCCCGACAGCCGCGGCGGCTCGGCCTGGGTGCATGGCAGCGTCCAGGCCGGCGACCGCCTGCGCATCCGCGGGCCGCGCAATCACTTCCGCTTCGATGAAGGCTGCGGACGCGCGATCTTTATCGCCGGCGGCATCGGCATCACGCCGGTCAGCGCGATGGCGCGGCGCGCCCGTGCGCTTGGCATCGACTACGAATTCCACTACTGCGGCCGTTCGCGCCAGGCGATGGCGATGCTGGATGAACTGCAGGCCCTGCACGGTGCGCGGCTGCACGTCCACGCCAGCGATGAAGGCCAGCGCGCCGACTTCGGCAAGCTGCTGGCGCGGCCGGACCCGCGCACCCAGATCTACGCCTGCGGCCCGCAGCGCATGCTGGATGCGCTGGCCGAGAGCTGCGCGGCGTGGCCGGAAGATGCGCTGCGAGTGGAGCACTTCGTATCGAAGCTGGGCACGCTGGATGCGTCGAAGGAACTGCCCTTTTCCGTCGAGCTGAAGGACTCCGGCCTGGTCATGGAAGTCCCGGCCGGCCAGACCCTGCTGAGCGCGCTGCGCGGCGCCAATATCGATGTGCAGAGCGATTGCGAGGAAGGCCTGTGCGGGTCCTGCGAGGTGCGCGTGCTGGCCGGCCAGGTCGACCATCGCGACGTGGTGCTCACGCGCAGCGAGCGCGAGGCCAACCAGCGCATGATGGCGTGCTGCTCGCGCGCCTGTGGCGGCGGCCGGCTGGTGCTGGAGCTCTGAGCGCCCGCCCGTCAGGCGGTGGCGTTGAAGGCGTCGTGGTATTGCACGCTGCCCGCCGGATAGCCGCCGTCGAACGCCAGTGCCTGGAAGTACTCGGGTGGCACGCCGTCCAGCACCAGCCCGGGCCGCGCGGCAAAGCCGAAGCGGCCGTAGTAGCCGGGATCGCCCAGCACCACGCAGCCGGCGGCGCCAAGGCGGCGCAGCTGGTCCAGCGACGCGCGCATCAGTTGCGAGCCAATGCCCTGCCCCTGCAGGTCCGGCGCCACCGAGATCGGGCCCAGTCCGTACCAGCCGGTCGCGCCGGATGAGACCGTAACCGGCGAAATCGCCACGTGTCCCACCAGTTCATCGCCTGCCTGTGCCACCAGCGACACCGTCAGCTGGCCGGCGCGGCGCAGCGCATTGACCACGAACGCCTCGGTGTGGCTGGTATGCGGCGCCGTCAGGAAGGCGGCAGTGGTCAGCCGGGCAATGGCGTCGGCGTCGGACGGTGCTTCTGGGCGGATCTGCACGGACATGGCGGGACTCGGGACTTCGATCAGGTCTTGGCGACCCGGATTCTACGCTCTCCTTCACTGGCATGCCGCGGCCGCCAAGGCAAGCCACCGTTGCGCCGTAGGACAACGCCTGACAACGGCGGCAAGGCGCCAAGGCTAAAGTAGCAGCGCGAACTCCATGCAATCCTGTTCCCGTTGCGTCATGCGC
>NZ_JBYSZW010000014.1:0-132197 GCF_058787575.1 Cupriavidus sp. FW305-3-2-15-C-LB2 | reverse complement strand
GCCCCCACCGCCTCCGCCGCCCGTGGTCTGCTACCGCAATGCCGAGGGACTGACCTGGGATGGGCAGGGCGAGATGCCGTCCTGGCTGAAGCGCGCGGTCAATGCAGGGCAGAGCGTGGAGTTTTTTCGGGCCGGATAAACGAAGCTCGGCTGCTGCGAGGGATATATTTTCCTTTCCAATCATAGGTTTACAGAGGATATGGCGGATTTGGGAATCCCGGGTGTCCCTCTGGAAGACCTTGAGGAGGGCCAGCAGACCAAGCGGCGATGTCCTGGGCCGCGCGTGGAGCGAATCGCACTGATGATGTCCAAAAGCGCGTTAGCTGGGTCATCGTACTTTTTGTAAAAAATGGCGGTAGCGGACCGCTGAGCCACCTCTTGCACGGTCTCTCTGCGCCTTGGATCACCACGTGGCATTTGTAAGTCATTGATAGATTGACACTTTCTGCAGGTCGTCGTCAGGAAATGCACGGAAAGTACGATGACCCCTACCATCGGGCCACCGCCAAGGGCTATATTGCAGGCGGCCGAACAACCAGAAAAACTCTAATGATTGATATATCGAATGCTCAACTCGACCCATATCGCGGTTTCCATTATTTTCATGAAGATCTGAATATTTACCTGAAGGTAGCCCTCTCCTCCGCATTGTTGTTAGTTCGTCATTCGGCTGAGCCGCAGGATTCAGACAAGTTGCACGATCTTATAAAGCTTGCGCATCCGTCTTGGAATACCCCGCCTGTCAGAGATATGTCAATAGACATTCAGCGAAGAACTCACGCTTCCATCTCAGCCTTTGCCCTAATCTCTGTCTTCTCAGCATTTGATGACTTCCTCATCGGGACGAAAGCGGAGTTGCATCGATTTTATTCGGCCACAGAGTCATCCAGGCATATCGGAATGAATAAAGCGACACCGACAATTATAGAGGAAACAAATATTAACGACGGCGAAGAAAATGATGATGATGACGACTCGGAAGAACGACTGCGCGCTTTCTATGCCAAAAACGGATGGGACGGAAGGTCGATCGATCCGATCTTAAAGGTGGTAAGGTACTTTCGACTTTGTCGAAACTGCATCGCTCATCGAAACGGGCGTGCGTCGCGCGCACTTGTCAAACATTCTTCTGATGCAGACGTACATAAGCTGGTGAGTAACCTCTTGGACAAGGCATCCAACGGTCTTCGAAAGTACGTGATCAACGAGGATGTTTTTATCGAACCTACCCAAGCGATTCTCTGCTCTCATTTGCTTCGAAAGATCGCGCTGGATGCAAACAAAAAACTTCTAGGTACGCTTGGGTTTGATGGGTTCCTGCGGTCGGTAGCACATCACACAATGTTCAGTGAGACTATCGTGCGATCTGATGCTTACAAAACTCCTGAGGCAGTATTGAATTTCGCCCTAACGGACCGCTATCGAGCGACGATGTCAAATCGAGAGGAGTGTATCCAAGAAATGAAGCGTCTTGGTCTATGGAAAAAATACATGAGCGAGTTTGAGCGAAAGTACGGTACCGGTTATCTGTCCGAATACTAAGGACACCAAAATGATGGTCGGAACGCTCCGCAACTGAGCGAGCGGACCTTCGGATGCCCGACCGGGTCGCTGCTCGAGCGACCGGAACCGGCTACAGCCGTTGCCGCTTCAGCCATTCCTGGTTGGCGACGGTTAGTTGCAGTGCTGGGCCAGGAAGAACGTGAGGCTGGCGTTGCCCGGGCACAGAGATAAGGCACGATATCGTCCGCTGACCATGCCAAGGTGGCTAGCGGTTGTTGTGCCGAACCGGTTGCCCGCAGTCCGGAACCAGCCGGGCAAGGCGCGACGAAATTGCGCCGCCCTCGGCCCAGGGATAGTCTTACCGACTGCTTCGCACGGCCTCGAGCATGGACTGTCCTTGACGCGTCAGACGAGGGTAAGCATGGCCGCGGGCATGTCCGCGCTCGATCGTGACCAGTTTTTGGCCATCTAATTGATCTGGCTCGAGGTCATCAATCCCCTGCGCATCGCCAATCAGCAGTAGCGCGGCGATTTCGTGCGGACTCAGCACGTCGGCCTCCTTTGTCGGCGTCGGAAGACGGAAACTCCGACCGCTGGTCCGTGGATCGAGTGCCACGGAGGACGATGAGAACGGCAGTGAATGCATCGGTGCGAGGAACCTGCCGGTAGGGTACGCCGAACGTTCAAGGCCTGCGGCCAAGATGCGCCCTTATGCTCTTCAGCGCATAAGGGCGGGGGCGACTCTCGGGTGGGCTTGGCCACCGATTCGGCGGTAGTGAATTCAGGCCGCCCTTGTATTCCGGAAACCTCATGGCATGTAGCCGGGTGCGCCAGGTTCTGCCATAGGTCGGCAACTCATCGCCTTGGATCGCCCCCTCGATCAACGGCGCAGGAGACCCCGCGGGGTAGAACTTGCCGGGCCCGACCTCCACTGCTTAGCCGCAGAGCGGGAACGTTGCTCGAGATGGGCGTCGAGGAAGACAAGGGGGCACGAACGTGTCTGCGCTTGATGCTGGAAAGTCGGCTGCGGGCCATGGTCAGCGGCGTCAACCTTGAGCCGGCGACGGATTGTGAATGATAGAACTCATTGTTCGGCGCAGCTCTTTCGCTAAATGACGTTTGCTAAATTTTCTCAGTGAGAATCTTGCGAATGTTGAGAAAATTGAGTAGCCTCTGGGAATCATCCACAGTTCGTCTGCCTCTGACATGAGTTCCTATTCTAGTGTGGCCGATCTGGCCGCCCGCATGCGTATCGAGCCGGACACGCTTCTCGAGAGGCTTCGGGAAGCGGGGGTGAACAAAGCAGACGACCGCGAGCCCGTCTACGAGGCCGATGTCGCCGCGCTCAGTGCGCTTTATCGGAAGCTGCTCGGCCCGCGGACGATCGAGATCGCCGCCGAGGTGCGCGGGGAAGCGGATCCGGGTCTGGAGACGCCGGCGAAGCCTAAGGTCAATCGCGTCATCCTGGTGGGCCAGCTGGGCGAGGGTCCCGAAGTACGGTGCCTGCCGTCCGACGCGCCGGTCGCGAACATCCGCCTCGCAGTGGCCCACCGTTACTGGCGACTTCTGAGGGATGTCGTCGAATTCGGGTATGACACCAGGGAGACGCGCGCACTCCTGTATCTAGACCTGCTGGGAGGACACGTTCCGGCCAGATTGACGGCAGTCGTTCGCCGTCTTGTGCGCAGCGCTCTTCGCGCCTCGATTGCGGAATCCCGGCGGACGCACCGCCTTTCTGCTTTGGCCGCTCAGGTCCGGTCCTTCCTCGCTGGTCATGTAGTGTCGTGCCACCACGCCGACCGGGAGGCGACGATTCACCCGGCCTTTGCCCCGCCGGTTGCGGTCATTTGAAGGAGTTTGATATGACACCGCGTTTTCACGCGCCGGCTGCCGTCGCACCCGGCCCCCAACTGGTCGAGAAATTGGTCCACGACATTGACGAGCAACTGGAGCAGACCATCGACGCTGGCGAGCGTGCCCGCGTAATGGCCATTGTGCGCCAGTGCCTGACGGCAACGCTCTCCAGCCCCGCCTCGGCGGCGGCAGTCGAAGACCGCCTCGCCGTGTCATATCTGAAGCCCTCGGAGGTCATTGCGCAAGGTCTGGTGGCCATGTCGCAGGCGACGCTGTATCGCGCGGTGGAGGATGCACGCTTTTATTGTGTCACCCCCCGCGGCAAGGCGATTGGCCGCGCATTCCCGGCCTGGCAATTCGCGCCGCCGGTGCCCGAGTTGCTGACTCCGGTCCTGCGCCAGATGAAAAACCTGCCGAGCAGCGAAATCCATGCGTTCTGGGTGACGCCGGTTGACGCCTTCGACGACCTGACGCCGGCCGAGTTGCTGGCGGGCAGGGCGTTCGAATCGCGAGCGGCGCTAACTGCTGCGCAGCGTGGCCACCTTGCTCAAGCCGCAAGCGAGCGGCAGGGCAGGGTGATCACGCAGCTGGCCGCGCTGTCCTCGCGCAGTTCGGATCTGATCAGTTGATGTTGATACCAAGAGAATTTGTCGTACCGGCTTCGATTGCCGCTACTCTTCCTACCCTTGACCATTTGCGTCGGGCGCTGGACGGCGCGGTGGTCTTCGTGCCGGCCGGCACCCGGATTGTCCGCGCCGTCCGGCATCCGGCCGCGGTCATCCCGCCACACGTGGAGCGCACCTACCGATTCGGACCGCCCGCCGCATTGGCCGGTGAGGGAGGGCGTTACCCGATCTACTGGATGTATGCCGCCCAGGATCTCACGACTGCACTGTGGGAATCCGGCTTCTGCACGAACGACATCACGCAGCCGGGCACGTTCTATATCCCCCGAGCCATTGCGGAGACGGGCCTGATCGCGACCTTCACCGTGCAAGCGGATATCCCCATCCTCGATCTTGACGGCACCGTTCTCAGCAAGCTGGGCATTTATGATCGCATCCACGAGGGCGAATACGACTGGTGTCAGTGGTTCGGCCTGCGGATGTTCGACGTCCTGGCGAGCTTTGCCGACGGCGGCGCACCGATCGGTTTTCGCTATCCGTCGCGTAAGCATAAGGGCCATCTTGCGCTGGCTGTGCAATCCGGCTCACTGGGGCAATGGCGCCGCCAGGTCGATGTGCAGGTCGTGCGCTTCTCTGAAATGCCCGAGTTCAACGCGCTCCGGAGGGACAGCAGCTACGCGGAGCCCTTCGAGGGGGGATTTACGGTGGACCGATGAGTCGGCTCTCCCATGTGCAGCGGTTGCGGGGTGCGGCATGGCTACGACAGCTATGGTGATGCCGGGACGGGTCCATTGCTCGGCTCATGCTATGCAGAACGGCCCACACGAATGGCGGCTTGGCTGGAATAGGAATCGGATAAAGGAGTCAGTGGATGTTTGATTTCGGATCGTTGGCGAAGACGACGGCGGCTGAAGTGCCGGCGACGCTTGCCGAATTGTTCAAGCAACTGGATAGAAGGGCTACCCATACGGGCTTGCGCCCGGCGCAGCTTGCAGCGCTCGCTGCGTTGGATCTGCAGCTCGTACAGCGCGACGTGATCATGAAGCTCAGCACGGGCTCGGGTAAGACCATCCTCGGCCTGATCTATGCGGAGATGATGCGCCGCAAGTACAAGGGGGAGCCCGTCGTCTATCTGTGCCCGACAAGGCAGCTTGTCGAACAAGTTGTCGCCACTGGGCAGGCAATTGGCGTGAGTGTCTCCACCTTTGGCACCGGCCTTCCCTACGCGGCCATGAGCGGTGATGCCATTCTTGCTTGCACGTACGACAAGCTGTTCACAAGCGGCTCAGTCTTCGAGAGCCAGGCGATCCGGCCCTCGGCCATCGTGCTCGATGACGTGCATGCTGGCACCGAACGTGTGCGAAAGTACTATACCGTCCAAGTGCCGGCAGAGTGTCTCGATCAGCTCCGGACTTTGCTTAGGCCCTTGTGCGAACCAACCGATGCTGCGACGTGGGCCGGCATCATGAAGAATGATGTCGCTTCCCTGTATGAAGTGCCGTACTGGATCTGGGCACAGGTGTGCGGTCAGGTGGCACAGATACTGGATCCTCACAAGACGGAAAAGTCGCTGCGGTTCACCTGGCCAAACATCGCGCGCTATCTCGAACTGGCGCGCTGCTGCATTTCGGGCGTGTCCGCCGAAATTGTGCTGCAGGTCCCGCCGGTTGAGGAGGTGTCCGCCTATGCCGGAGCCAAGCACCGGCTGTTCATGTCGGCCAGTATCAAGGATATCTCGGGGCTGATTGCCGTGCTGGGTTGCGACCCAGCGGCGTACGGGCGCATTGTCGAGCCGGCTGAAGATGAGGGGGCCGGTGAGCGCATGATCCTGCCGACATCCCTCATCAGTGCAGAATGCAAGAAGGAGGAGATCGCCGCCGTCTGCGCCCAACTTTCCAAGCAGACCAACGTCGTCGTGCTGACAACCTCGGCGGCACAAGCGAAGACCTGGACCGATGCTGGTGCCACGTTGTCTCAGGACACCGAGTTCGCCGGCGCACTGGAGCGGCTTCGCACCACGATCGGCAACTATGTCGTTTTTGCGCAGCGCTTTGATGGCGTCGACTTGCCCGACGACGCTTGCCGCATTCTGGTGATCGACGGTATCCCGAGCGGTGAGCGCATCACCGACCAAGCCGATGCTTTCCGTCAGAAGGACAGTCCCGAGTACGAAGTCAGAACTGTCAACAAGTTCGAGCAGGCACTGGGGCGCGCAGTCCGGTCGAGCGCGGACTATGCGGCGGTCCTGTTGGTTGGCCCCGACATCGCGGCATTCATCGGCCGCAAGAACGTCGTCGCGCTTCTTGAAGCGCGGACGCGTCTGCAACTGGATCTCGGTCGAGAACTTGCACAGAACGCGGGAAAGGGCAGGCCTATTTCCGCCGTGATCGCGGAGATGGGGCAGGCCCTGCTGGGCCGCAATGAGGGCTGGAAGGAAGCGCACCGTGTGCGCGTCAAAGTTCAGGCAAGGCAGCCCAGACCAGCTGCACTGACTCCATTCGAAGCGGCTGCGGTGGCGATGCGGGAAGCGTGGATGCTGGCCAAAGCCAAGAACTTCCAGGGGGCGGTCACCCGCTTGCGGGAGGCGGCGAACGCGTCCCAATTGCATCCTATCCAGAAGGCCGAGATCCTCTATTGGGTTGCGACGTATCTCAATCAGTTCAGTCCCGCCCAAGCGGCGGAGACGTACAAGGCCGTCTTCGCAGCGAACACCAAGTTTCCGCGACCGGAGCAGGTCGCAGATCGCAAGTTCGCGCGGCTGACCAATCAGGCAATTGCCGTGTGCCAGGCGTTCAGCAGCTTTGCCTCTGCCAATGCAGCTGTGGCGCGATTGGACGAGGTCCGTGCGAAGCTTTCGTACGGCAATTCGGCAGAGGTCGTCGAGCGTGGTCTGCATGAACTAGGCGAACTGCTCGGCGCGACCTCCAATCGCCCGGAGAAGGAGACCGGTCGGGGACCGGATGTTCTCTGGCTGTTCGATGACTGCGGGCTCTGCATTGAAGCGAAAAGCGAGAAGACTGCGCCCATCTTCAAGACAGAGGCAGCGCAACTCGTCCTCAGCATGCAGTGGTGTGATGATTCGCTGGCCCCAGGTACACCCAAGCCAGTACCGGTGTTTGCGACCAATGTCACGGCAGCCGACCGGGCAGAGGACATTGGCTTCGGTCCTCGCCTGCTGAGCGAAGCGGTGCTGATGAGCATCATCGATCGTCTGCGGCAGGTTGTGCTAAGCCTTACCTTCGATGGGCCGCTCTTCACCGATCCAGCAACGGTTGGCCGGCGGTTGAATGAGTGCGGCGTTGCTGGTGCCCAGATTGTCGGAAGTCTGCCAGCGATGAAGCCGTAGTTCATGGCGGTGACTTCGGCCTCCCCGCCCGGCGCCCTGGAGCTGATTACACGGGCATCAGCCCTGCGCGCCTGGCCGCAGGGAATTCCGTCGGCGGACATCACCTGACGCTGGCGCGCGGCCGATGTCGATTCGATACCTTCGCAGGGACGCTGCCCGGCCACTCGGATGACGGCAACGATGGCAGCAAAAGCTGAGCGGGCGGACTCGATCCGCTGAATCCAGGCGCAGATGGCCGACTATGGGTTGACACTGGAGGAACTGGAGGCGGCGGGGTGCTTTGATCCGCCCCCGCTGCCACCCTCACCGCCGGTGGTCTGCTATCGCAACGCGGAAGGGCTGCCCTGGGACGGGCAGGGCGAGATGCCGTCGTGGCTCAAGCGGGCGGTCAATGCGGGGCAGAGCGTGGAGTTTTTCCGGGTCGGATAAGGCGTTCGCACAGAGCGGGGTACCGGGGTGCTGAAGATTTCAGGTTGCCGAGGATTGGCGGACTCCTTTCGAATCCCGGGCGCCCCTCAATGGGGTGCCATGGCCCGGGCGGTTTAGCGAAGCTCGCTTCAATGCACGATTAATGTTCTGCAGAAGTTGTCACAATCTGGACGCGTGAATGCAGTTCCAACGTTCAACGCGCGCGAGGTCGCCGATCGTGAGCATTAACTAGGATACACTAGCACGTCTTGCTACGGACATGCCGCACTGGAATTGTAGCGACTCCACAGAATAACAGTGCTGTGACAGACGAGGGAGATGGCTACGTCAACAAGTGGTATGGGTCAAGTTCTGGCTCGAGCAGGTCATACATCCGACCCTTGGGGGCGGTACTACACCACGCCCATTGTCAGCCAATCATTGGTTGATAGGATCGAGGTAGCCAAGCCGAAGCTAGTTCTTGAGTTGGGCTCTGGCTCTGGCTCCTTGTGCACCGCTGCCGCGACTCGCTGGCACAAAGCCCAGTTGGTGACAGTCGACGTCGACAGCCGCGCTCCGAAGGCCCTGGATGCCGACATGGTCGGGACCGGCCGCCGACACAGTCATTATGTCCACGACGTGCTCGACGCTGCGCTATCCGACAAGATTGGCTTGGCTCCCGGCACGGTGGACGTGGCAGTCTGCAACCCGCCGTACATTCGGCCCAAGTGGCGATCTGATTTTGGCAAAATTCTAGAGGATGCCGGATTGTCAGGCACGCTTGCCTCGCTGCACGACGCCGGCGCAGACCTTCTCTTCCTTGCTCAGAACTTGCGCCTATTGCGCAAAAACGGAAAGCTTGGGCTGATCCTTCCTGACGGCCTTATCACCGCCGAACGATTCTCCGGAGTGCGAAAGACCCTGCTTCGACAACATTTGATTGAGCAGGTGGTTCAGCTACCGCGTGGAGTGTTCAAGGGCACTGAGGCTCAAACCTACCTCGCCGTGCTGTCTAAGAGCGCCGGCGAGACGAATCAAGTGACGCTTAGGCAGATGGATTCCGACGGGCAACTCAGCGTGCCGATCGAGATCCTGCAGGAAGCGGCTGTCAAACGGCTCGATTTCACCTTTCATGCGCGAGTCGTGTCACCTCAGCGAAGTGGCGAAGGGCCGATGCGGATGTCCGTACGCCAAGCATTGACGGACGTCGTGCGAGGGACAGTCTGTTCATCGTCAATTTCAGCGTTCCCGGCTCCGGTGTTCCACCTCGGCGACTTTTCAGAACCGCTAGGCGAGCACGCCGTGAGGGTCGTGCCTAAGCGCTTTGCGCTTAGCGAACGCAAAGCTCAGCAAATGTTGGAAGAGGCCCGGCTGGCGCTGCCGGGCGACATTTTGCTTGCTCGCGTGGGCCGATCCCTTGAAGACCGACTAGCCTTGGTAGTTCACGGACCATGCGTTATTAGCGATTGCATCTTTGCGTTGCGTGCGATGGATGAACATCGCGAGCGCCTGTATCGGTTCTTCGACAGCGATCTGGGTAGGCATGCCCTGGCTTCTTCCGCGCATGGTGTGGCTGCAAGGTTTATGTCGAAGACCAACTTGTTCGAGATTCAGTTCTAACCTGACTCACGATGTCGCAGATTCCTCAAATCGGTAGCTTCGACCAGCTTTCCGTCGAGCGGGCGGTTCACTGGCTTAGTCGCACAGGCGTGCGGTCCCCCCTTAGCGTTGAGCGCATCAAGCAGTGGGTCAAACAATTTCAAGCGCCGGAAGAAAAGACACTAGCCTGGCTGATCCTACGAAACCTGATTTTTCGTACTAACGAGCAGTTGCAGTCTTCCATGCGGCAGGCCCTGAAACAGGCGACCATCCACTTTGTCGATCAGCTAGGCCTGCGGGAGAACGTTGCGTGGAATGATGCGCTTAAACGCCACGCTGGTCTGACCTTCTACTGCGGTCCGCCGTCGCTTCCGACTTTCGGCTTGCCAACCCAGCCCGGAAAGAGCGGTGACCTGATCGCCAGGTTGATTAACCAGCGGTATGGTATAGACAAGCAGTATCCCTCTGACGTCAAAGTCTTGCCGCCAGATGAACGATTCATCGTCGTAGACGACGGAACATATACAGGCGTCCAGCTTGCGAACTTCCTGCGGGGATGGGATATCGATTTTTCTCATGGGCGCGTCGCGATCGCTGTTGCGATGGCTCACAAGACGGCTTGCGAGCATCTAAAGAAGGAGTTCCCGAACGTGCCGCTAATTTATGGCGAGCTCCTGACCGCAGACATGTGCTTTCAATCTCTGTCTCAAAAGTGGATTGAGACCGGGCAATGGAGCTATGAGAAATCCCCGCTGGAAGTCTATGATGACGTGCACAAGCGCAATCAACCTTTTGCGAACGGAAATGGCGGCAACGGCTATGGCAATATCGGGGCACTGGTCGCGTTTGAGCACGGAGTGCCGGATGATTCGATTCAGCTACTTTGGGACGTCTCCCCGAGTTGGAAGCCGCTGGTTGAACGGTGAGCTTGACCATGCAAATTAACGCCTCCATGCTAGCGCGCACGCGCGCCGAGGAACATGACGCCGATGTATGGGGTGAATTCTTTATTCCACCCTATTTCGACCGATTGGCACTGACGACGGCCACCAAGTCGGCCTACATCACTGGCAAGCGTGGTTGTGGCAAGACCATGCTGCTGAAATATTTCGATTACCACACGGCGTTCTCGAAACGCAGGAAGGACATTCCTGCAGACGCTATCGACCATATCGGGATCTACTGGCGTGTCGACACCCAGTTCTGCAGCTCGCTCAAGCATCGAGGCATAGAGGACACCGAGTGGAGCGTCGTCTTTGAAAGCTACTTCGGGCTCGTCATCGCCACCGAGTTGCTCCGTGCGGTCGAAGCCATTGCCAACAGTTCTTTTCCGAATTTTAATTCGGACGACCTCGCGGCTCTCACGCTTCCTAGCGCCGCCGACTACTTGGACGATGCGCCAACAGGCGTTCGGCAGTTGGTCCAATACCTAGAGTCGATAAGACGCAAGTTCACGACGTGGGTTTCCAATGTGAAAGCGATGGACTGTCCCGTCCTGCCACCCGGGCGAGACTTCATTTTGTCGTTGGTGGGTGACCTCCGCGCAAAAGCTTCGTTGGCAACGCTTTCTGTCTTTGTTTACGTAGATGAAATCGAAAACCTCGTGCCATATCAGCGGCATGTCCTGAACTCGTTCCTAAAACACAGCCAGCGACCGCTGATCATCAACTTCACGTCAAAGGAACATCCCTCCAACAACGATACGTCCGGCCCCGAGTCGATTAACGCCACCCACGACTACCGGTTGGTTGACCTCGACTACTATCTGGAGCTTAGCGGAGCTGCCATGCCATTCTTTGCCGAGGTTTTCCTCGGCAACCTGGACATTGCGGCTGGGCGATTTGATAGTGAGTTGCTCGACGTTGTTTGTTCCCATGCACGTCTAGCCGAGCGCCAGAAGCCCCAGTACCAAAGGGAGGTCGTCGCGGACATGCGCACGCGATTTCCCGACGTCACTGACAAGCAAATTGCAGCGAACGCGCTTCAAGTTCAGACGCTGAAGGAAAGCCTTTATCGCCGGATAAGCAAGGCACTCAAGGATCGCAGGAGCAATTTGGCTGTTGAGGACTTCCTGTTTGAAGGTGCGCCTGCGGAAGCGTTGGTGACGCTCCCCGCGTTGTTAAACCGGGAAACGCTGCTTCCAGACAATGTTCTGGCGGAGCTCAAGAAATTCTCCAAGAACCGCAAAGGCTCCTTCGAGTCCACATGGATACACAACAATCTCTTCGGGGCGATTTTGGAGCTGTATCGGCCATTCGCCCGCGAATGTCCGCTGTACAGTGGCTTCGACACGCTTTGCACGATGTCGAACAACAACCTTCGGAATTTTCTAATCCTTTGCTACAAAACTCTCGAGGTCGCAGAGCTGCGCGATCAGATTGAACCACCCTATGCAGTTGATATTCAATGCCGGGCGGCCTATGACGCCTCCGAACAGCTGATCAAGGAAATCCGTACCTTCGGGCGTTTCGGCGAGCAGTTACGAGTGTTTGTGCTCAGGTTAGGAAGCATTTTCAGAGCACTGCAAGCCAGCCCTGCGATGAGCGAGCCTGAGCAAAATCAGTTCACAATCAACTCTGGCGGCCGTCCTTTGCAGGGTGACGAGCTAGCATTCATCGCGGAGGCGCTACGGCACGGGGTTTTGGTCGAGCAATTGGAAACCAAATCCAAATCGGGGGTTGGCCAGGATATCGTGGACTATCAGCTGAATCCAATCTACGCGCCATACTTTCAGATCAGCTACAGACGAAAGCGCAAGCTAGAAATATCAGTGGAGCAGTTTCACATGCTTATCATGGGCAACGAGAATGAGTACCGCGATCTCGCGCGCGGGCTTGCGCGCCAGCTGTCGGATACCGATGCGCTTCAGCTCGGCCTGCTGTTGTCATGAGGGTCCGGTTCTTTTCAGTCTCTGGAAGCAGCGCCGCCGACCTCAGTCTTCCAGACGACATCGTCCTGTTGCACGGCGAGGAGCTTGATGAGCGCGGTGAGTCGGCATGCGGGTGCGCGCCGAAGGACGCCCGCGTGATGCTCAGTTTTGGTGTCGAAGACATGTCCCTTACAGTCGGCGGCGAAACGAAACCGAGTGACCTGGCAGTTGAGTTGCTCAGTGGATACGACTGGCGCAAAGTGTTTCTGGAAGCCACTACGCTCGGCTTCGCGGAGCTGTTCTGCGCCGCCAACGCGTTGCTGGCCAGTGGCGCGACGACAGTGAATATCATCTACGTCGAACCGGGGGAATACACGCGGGTTAGCAAAGGCGCCGACCAGTTCGCCCTGTCCGAACCGACGCGCGGCTATGTTGCCATCCCCAACGCGATTGTCGATCTGTCCAGCGAGGAAGTCGAAGCTGGTGTCTTCTTCCTGGGCTTCGAGCCTGAAAGACTTGACCGAGCACTCGAAGAGTACCAGATGATCACCTCGAAGGACGTCAAGCTGGTTTTCGGTATACCCGCCTACCATCCCGGGTGGGAGCTCGACGCTATCATCCCGCACCTGCCGGCGTTGGAGCAGCACAAGCTGCAACTCGACTACTGCTCGGCCAACGACCCGGAAGCGGCGTTCGAGTGCCTTGAGCGAACACGCGACGCTCTCGGCACCGACAGACGGATGTTTGTCGCGCCGATCGGCCCTAAGCCCTGCGGCATTGCGTCAGCGATTTTTGCGAGTGTCTATCCTGAGCAAGTTGGTTTGCTCTTCGATCATCCGCGCCGCAAGCAAAAGCGGTCGACGGGAGTGGATCTCTGGCACCGCTTCACAGTGACGGTGGACCGCGGCGACGACGCGGCCCCAACCGCTACGGCCGGTTGACGCGTCAGGTCTTGGCGCTGCCAATCGCCGCTTGAAGCAGTTCCTTGATTTTCGACTCCGGCTTCCAATAGTTCGGCCCCTTCAGGAACTTCCCATTGCTGTCGTAGATGGGCTTGCCGTCAGCCCCCAGCTTGCTCTCATTGCTATCCATGATCACGCTCAAGACATCCTCGAGTGGGATTCCGTACTTCAGCGCTTCTGATCGGCAGTAGACAATCACGTCACCCAGCAGGTCAGCGACCGCGACCAGCACATCGATGGGCTCAGCCTTACTTTCACAGGCCGCGATGATCTCGTCGATCTCGTTTACCTCATCCAGGAGGGTTGTCTTGAACTTGCGCAGCCGATCGGCTGGGTCCGCCGGCAGAGCCGGCGTCGGGGGGGGCCGGCCTCGGCTGCGCCGGCAGCTTGTACATCGCGTTCATCTCGGCGATGCGCTTTGCAAAGGACGGGTTGCTCAATCTTATTCTCCAATAAAGTCTGAAGGGTCTACGGTAACAGAATCGAGGCGTAGAACCTTTCTAGAATACTAATCAACGTCTCTGCGCACTGCGGGGGTGCAGCCCGCGGATCTGCTCCAAGTCGTACACGTTCACCTGTTGACAGCTGGCGGGCGAATAGCGGAAATCTCCGCATTGTTCCTTGTCAAATTTTCCGATCGCGCCGCGCCACTTTCAGCCTTAAGCGATCGTGCGCCAGTACCCGATGGAGTGCGTCCTTGCGCCTTCGTTTCATACTCGACCTCGCCAGAGATACTAAAACATAAATTGGTCCGCTGTCTGCCTCGATCCTGGCGATCTACGGAGCTTGGGTGGCGGTTCGCGACTCGATGCAGCCGTCCACGGGCTGGTTCAGTAATGACCGCCCCTCTGCCGCGAACCGACATATCGGAGGGGAAGGCGCCGAGCACCTCTTTCTGACCAATCTTGGCAGGATGGAGCTGCGGAACTGCGAGCGCCCCGGGCCGACCGTTCTCTGCGGTTCGGATGCGTCTTACTGAGCGTCCGACCCAAGGCACTCTAGTCCGGTGCATCGTTCGAATAGTCCGGACCGATCGTCCCAACGTCGAAGTGAAGGCCCGACATCTTGACAGTGATCTCCGTAACGTCGTCCGCCGACAGCACCTGGGTTTCGTCTGCCGCGAAATCCTCGAGATAGAGCCCGATCGAAAGATCGGCTCTCACCTCGGTTTCACTCGTCGCATAGGCGTGGCCAACCGGTACGTCATCCTTGTCGATTGAGTCGGGAACAAAGAAGTCGAAGGAAAATCTCCCCTTTGCGACGAAGTCGACAGATACCGAAATGACTGCGTCGCTATGGTCGGCGGAGAGCACTGCCACATTTGCCGCATCAATCGCAAGCGAGCCGCGCTTTGGATAGAGTTCGACGACCTCGTCGTTAAAACCGCAATATGAGTCGGCATCGACGAAGGGAGAGTGGTCATCAAGGTGGAACTGGATGCTGGCTTCAATTTTCTCTTTGGCGGCTTCCGACTCAAGCCAGATGGCGGCGGCAGCGCGGACACGATCGGGCAACTTTTCGCCCCGTACAAGGACCAAAGCTGCGAGAACATCTTCGAGTTCAGGTGTGATGAGTAGGCGATCAGACTGATTGCTGTAGCGCTCCCAGTCGCCGTCCTTCGTAACGCAAAGCACTTTCGTATCGTTCTTATTCGCCCATCCTTCGAGGCTGAGCAGAGCGATTGCGTCCGGAAACTCAGCTTTCTTTTTTCCGCCTGGCTCAAATGGCGGCTCCGAAGCGAAGTATCGATCCATCACCGACTCAAGCGACGTGTAGTCGGAAGCTTGAATCACTGTCGCCGTCACATTCGCGAAGAAGGCGTCGAGCGCCTTCTTCGCATCCCGATCATGCTCGTGGATGGCGCGCGCGACAGCGCTGACCACCTCGTCGGCGGCAAATTTCTTTAGATGCTTCAGGACCTTCGAGTCGAAGGCTTTCTCCTGGCCAAACTTTTCCCGCAGATGACTTTCCATTTCCCGAGCAATAACGTCCGGAACCAACAGCCGCTTGCCGGCCTGCTCGACTTGCCGAAGCAACGGGAGGTTGCCATCATGGATGTTTTGCCCTTCCTCATCGAACACGTTCGTGTCGATGGCAATCGCCCCGACACGGCCGCGGGCCAGCCAGTCTTTGAGTTCCTCTTTATGCACTTTCTCAGAGTTTCAAGTGATATAGTCTTGGTATGGTACAGGAGCAGCGCCGCGCTCATGCCCGACTGCACCTAGATAGTAATGTCGGGGGTAGGTTCCATGCTATTGCCTTTGTGATCCACCGAGGCGATGCGATTCGGACATGGCCCGCATCTTCTGGGTGCACCAGCGTGAGGCCCCGACAGGAAGTAGCTGTACCCGGTTCGGGCGAGCCGTCTACGCGCTGACCATCGACATCCTGTGCGCCAACTACAGCCCGACCGCGGGCCGCGTCGAGGGATGACCGGCGTGCTGCAGGACTGCTTCCCGGACGCTGCTGGCGGGGTAGTCTTCATCCCAATGCAATTTACGACTGGACTCTGGAGGGTGAGTAGCTGTTTTTCTTAAATTTTGTGTTTGGCTTTGCTTCCGGAATTCTGCTTAGTCCGCTGCAACTGATGCCTTTCATTACGGTGTGAAATGGTATCTGGCCCTACCCGCAACGCAATTGAGTTCGGGAACCGTCGCAAATTGCACCAAAGTCAAAGCCACCACCGCTTGAGAGACGACCACGAACAGAATTGGATTGTGAACCGCCCCGGGTATCGAGGAGGCTGTTTGGTTTAAGTTGATGCCGGCGCGGCAGCGGTGTCGCTAAGTTGCCGGTAGTAGTTTGCCTCAGCTTCGGCCGGCGGGATATAGCCGAGGTGTTCCATCAGGCGGTGGTTGTTGAACCAGGCCACCCATTCCAGGGTTGCAAGCTCCACGGCCTCACGGGTTTTCCAGGGGCCACGCTTGTGGATCAGTTCGGCCTTGTACAGGCCATTGATGGTTTCAGCCAGCGCATTATCGTAGGAGTCGCCACGGCTGCCGACCGATGGTTCAATACCGGCCTCCGAGAGCCGCTCGGTATAGCGAATGCTGACGTATTGCGACCCCCTGTCCGAGTGGTGGATAAGTGTCCCATCATTGTCGGGCTGACGCGCGTAAAGTGCCTGTTCCAAGGCATCCAGTACGAAGTCCGTGGTCATCGAAGTGCTGACGCGCCAGCCAACAATACACCGGGCGAACACGTCGATCACGAAGGCCACGTATAGCCAGCCCTGCCAGGTTGAAACATAGGTGAAATCACTCACCCACAGTTGGTTGGGCCGTGTGGCGTGGAACTGGCGCTTGACGCGATCCAGCGGGCACGGCACCGAGTCGTCGGCCACCGTGGTGCGCTTCTTCTTGCCCCGGCACACCCCCTCCAGGCCAAGCTGCTTCATCAGTCGTTCGACCGTGCAGCGCGCCACTGCCATGCCTTCCCGGTTCATCTGTTTCCAGACTTTGTCCGCACCATAGACCTGCATGTTGTCCTCCCAGACCCGCTTGATCTCGGGCCTCAGCCGCTCATCACGAATCGCCCGGGCGCTGCGTCGCGACGGATCGCGAAGCCGAGCGGCATGGCGCCGGTAGCACGACGGGGCAATCTGCAAGACTTTGCAGATCGGCTCGACCCCGAAGACATCGCGATGTTCATCGACGAAGGTCTTCAGGACTTGAGCCGGCGGTCGAGCTCCGCCTGGGCGAAAAACGCGCTGGCCAGCTTCAGGATCTCATTGGCACGGCGCAGCTCTTTGTTCTCCCGCTCTAGCTCCCTGAGGCGCTCACGCTCGACAGTCGTGACGCCATCCCGCTGCCCACGGTCAATCTCCTCACGCTCAACCCATTTCAGCAAGGTATGGCCCGAGCAGCCAATCTTCGGGGCGATGGCGTTGACCGCCGCCCACAGCGACGGATGCTCTCCACGTTGTGCCAGCACCAGGCGAACGGCTCGCTCGCGGACTTCGGGGGAATACTTGTTCTGCTTGCTCTCAAGAGTTGGAGCCTCCTCAAAACCCGGGGCGGTTCATTGTGCGAAAACGGTGCCCATCGCTGACCGCTGGCGCTGCGCGAGCTAGCGGAGCCTGCCGCGCTTACCGCCCGCGTGCGTTCTCCAGCGTGCCAGGCAAACTGCCCATTGGGGTCGGGAACAAAATGCTGCAAAATCCAGGAACAAAATTATGCAAACCAACGATTCATGTCAGTTTGCACGATTTTTTTCCTGCTGCTGCTCCGCCGGCACGCCGATTGAGCGATGACGGTAACAAAGTTGCTTCAAGAATCGCTGCAGGAAATTGTTCTTCCGGCCGATGTTTGAAGCCATTTTGTAGCTTGCCCGAACGCATCGTTCAGTCGCCAGCCTGGATCTTGGCGACAGCGCGCGACGAGAACGTACAGAATTCGGTTGTGCGAAAACGATGACTGTCGATGTTAGGCGCTGCGCGAGCCGGCGAAGCCTGGGCACGCTTGCTCATTGGCGAAAAAGCTTGATGTCCTCCAGCATCGCTTGGGGATAAGCTGGCGGCAGGATCGGGCCGAAGTGCAAAGAGCGTCCGGTGCAGTACGGTCCACCGACGCTCAATTATCAAAATATCGGTGTGAGCAGTGCCGAGGTGCTCATTACTTGAGCAGGAACTCACTACCCCCTACCGAAGAGGTATGAAAGCCTTGCAAGATTTGCCGTACTACATGCTTAGGCGCAATTGTCGCCGTACAAGCAAACTATCATTGTAAGCACATGCATCCCGCACTTGTTAAGTCGTTTGGCGGCCTTTCGCTCCAAAGCTATATTCGCCACTTCCTGTTCGGCCTCATCTTCCCAGCGATCTTCATATTTGCCTGGAGCCATAGCAAGAGTGAGTGGATGTCACTCGCGATGGTGCTCTTCCTAAGTGTGAGCTCGCTTCTCTACCCCTACTCACGCTTTGTCTACGAAGGTGTTGTCAGCTATATCCTTGGTAACAACGCCTTCTTCATGAACGCGTTCTTGATGCTCCTTGCCAAGTACATCACTATGGCGTTCTGCTGGGTTTTTGCGGTTTTCGTAGCTCCCGTTGGGCTACTCTATCTCTACTTCACCGCCGACAAGCGAGCATCGCAATGATGCCCCGTAGCCCGTTCAAGAGCTTTTGAACGGGCTACGTTAGGCGCATCCGTCCTGCCCCAAGCGAACTAGAAGCTCACGCGGTGCCCAGCCTATGGCTTAACGGCGTACGTTGCATGGCCTTCATGGCGGCCTGGAAAATTTTCCAGACGGCGCGAGGTCGACTGCCTTACAGCCGGGGCTCTCTGGCTCAATTGGCCTTCACCTTCCCCGCATGATTTAGGCGGAGGGATCTCTGGCACTTCCGAATGGACAAGAAAGACAAGGACATCCAATGGCTGGGCGAAGAGGACGCCTACCTTGGCCCCGCCGCGCGGGCGGGGCTCGGTATTCTGTTCGAAAGCAATGATTGGACCTGGTGGAACGACCCTGGCGACGCGCGTGACGCGCTGGAACGTGCGGTGCCAAAGAGTGGTCTCGCCAAGTGGGGCGGCGACGCGAGCGTGATGGAGGCCGACAAGTGGGTGGATCCGCTGGTCGCCATCTCTATTGCCCGGGCGTTCGCGTCGCTGAATCGTCGCGGGCCGCTGTGCATCAAGGTGGTCAGGTCGGTATGGAGTTGGCCAGGACATGCCGAAACCGTCAATTCGGTCGCCCTTGAGCTCTCGACGGTCGTGGGGCCTGAGCGCGTCTTCGCGGACTGGCCACGGAACACTCGACCCCGTTTCCCATTGACTGCGACCGAGCAATCGCCGCTGCGCGTCATCGCAGGCACTCGGTTCGCGCTCGATCGCCTTCGCAGCGACGAGGTATTGCCTCGCCACGTCGTCTGGCGTCCTGATGCCAAGGTCGCCGACATCGTCGTTGCCGAATCGTTGGCGGCACTGGGCGATATGGTCGCGGCTCGGGTCGTGATCTTGTATGGCAGGCAGGGGGGAAATCTGCTGGCCCAGATCGAGAGTCTGCGGGACCGGTTCAGCGCGCAGTGCGTGATTCATGTCGACGTCGATGACGGACAGATCACCGAATGGCTCCGACTTCAGCTGACGTCATGGGGTGAGTTTGGACTGCCCCTCGGAGACGCCATTGAGGAAGCCAATGCTCAATCGAATGCCAGCGGCCGAATCTTGGCATCAACTCAAACGTTTATCGTGGGTAGCGCCCGATTCCTGCGCCAGAGTTTGATCAAGGAGAGGCGCGGCGATTACCTCGGATTGACCCATGCGCAGCGAGCAGCCCCGTCGCCAGAGGTCTTGCTGGATGCCCCCGAGCTCACGCCATTTTTGCCGACGATCGATGGCGAACGGCCGGGCACCGACGCCAAGCGTCACGTTCCACCCATGGAGAGGGTGCTGGATTCCCGTGTCCGGCAGGGCCATCGGGAGCTCGAGACTTGGCCTCTTCATGGCGTGGTGGACATCGTCGTCGATATCCGACTCAGGACGCCGTTGCACAGCCTTCGCCCGGCTTTCCCGGAACAGCAGGTCGAGTGGGACGGCGACAGTAAAGTTTTGATGGTCCACCTGCTTGAGATCGGAAGTGCTCCGGTCACTCGGCCGCTGACCGTGAGAAGGACGGGGGATTCCGAGGCTGTCACGTTTTCTCGCGAGATCAGGAACGGTCCCGTCGATCTGCGCCTCGTGGTGAGCGACGGCGCGCGCATTCTCCAGACCGCTCGCCTTCAATCAGCCCCTGGAGAGGCGATCCACTTCTTCATCGAGAATGTCGTGACGCCCGTTCATCGCAAGAAGCAGAACTTCGACTTGGCCCTGCTGGTCAACGACAGCCTCGGGAACCAGCCCAGCGTCGCATTGATTACCGCCGAGGGCGAAGCGATCTTCTCCCCGCTGACCGATACGGACACCGAGAAGGCCCGCAAAAAGCTGTTGGCTATCCTTCAACAGGCCGTGGTGGACCCCGAAACGCCGCTTGCGCCGATGCTGCTTGACCTGGCCAATCAGGGTTCCCTGCTGTTGTCCAGCCTCCGCGAGCTCGTGCCCACCTGGCCGGGCCAACTGACACGCGTCCAGCTGGTGACGCAGAGCAATGCCTTTTTCCCGATCGAGTATCTTTATGAAGGCACAGTGCCGGAGTCGAGCGATGCGGAACTGTGCTCACAACGCCACGGATGCCTGAAGAGCGGACATGCCATTCCGGGATGTCCCATTCGGGAGGCCGCCGTGCAGCTGTGCCCCATGGGCTTTGTCGGCGTGTCCGCGATCGTCGAACGACACACATGGAAGCCTGGACTTCCCGCGCCTCTGTGGAGACCGGCCGCACCAGGAGCACGGACGCGACTGGAGATCAAGGACTTGTCTACCGTCGCCTTCGCGGCAAGCGACCGCGCCGATGACTTCAAAGACGAAGACGTCGCTCCACACGCGGTGGTTCGACTCGCCGACATCGAAAAGTCCTTGGGGGTTCAAAGGCTTCCAACCTGGGCCCATTGGAAGGCCCGCGTCGCCGAACAGTCCCCGTCGCTGCTGCTGCTCGTGGTCCACATGGAGAATACCCAACTCTTTTTGGAAGAAGAGGTCGGCCTCAACCTGGCGGGGATATCCCGGATGCATGTCGGGATGGGGGCGCCCGTGGCAATCACCATTGGATGCAGCACCGGCTACGGAGACCTGCCGGGGGGCACCTTGCCGACGGTGTTGTTGAGGCATGGCGCGCGCATGGTCGTAGCGGCGATGACGGACGTGCTAGGTCGCCATGCCAATCGGGCGGCACGGGATCTAGCGATTGGGTTTCTCAGTGCGGCGAAGTCACCGACACCTGTTCTGGTCGGGGAGATCATGGGCACGCTGCGGCGCAAATTCCTGGCGGACGAGATCGCGCTTGGCCTGGCCCTGGTGGCATTCGGCGATGCCGACACGGTGCTCGGCAACAAATGAGCGGAGTGGAGAAGCGCATGTTTCGAATCAGAGCCATCCAAGCCGAACACGGCGACGCGCTGCTCGTCAGCTACGGCAACCCGGACCGGCCTCGCCATGTGCTAGTCGACGGCGGACCCGCTGGCACCCGGGAAGCGCTGCTGGCCGTACTGAAGCCGCTATGCGTCAACGGCCGGCTTCGACTGGAGGCTCTGGTGGTGACGCATTATGACCTCGATCACATCGAGGGGATGATCGAACTGCTGAGCGACCCGCCCGAGTGGCTCGACATCGCGGACGTATGGTTCAACGGCTATCAACACCTGCGACAGGCAGACAGGCTTGGTCCGAGTGAAGGCGACGCTCTGTCGAAGTTGATCCGGCGCCGGAATCTTCCCTGGAATCACGCGTTTCCGGATAGGGGCACGATCCAACAATCGTGTAAGGAGGTCATCCTTGAAGGCAAGCTACAGGTGCGGGTGCTGTCACCAGATGCCTTGGCGCTGAAGAAGCTGTCGGAGGAATGGGCGAATCCCGAGTTGCCGCCGACGGAGCCGCCCGCAGGCCCCGGTGACCGACTGGGACGCAAGGACCCTTGGCCCCCAGGAGACTTCTCACAGTTGTCCAAGTCAAAGTCCCGGTCCGATAGCTCCACTCCCAACGGCAGCAGTATTGCTCTACTACTGCAGTTCGGCGACAAGCGCATGTTGTTGGCCGCAGACGCGTTCGCCGAAGTGGTGAAGGCTGGGCTCGCGGTCCATCACTCGAAGCAAGAGCCGATCGATCTGCTCAAGGTGTCTCACCATGGCAGCAAGGCCAATACTGACCTGGATCTCCTGACGTCCCTCCGGTGCTCGCGATTCTTGATTAGCACGAGCGGAAAGAAGTACCGGCATCCCGACAACGAGCTGATCGCGCGGCTGATTGCCAAAGGCAAGCACCCAGAGATCTTCTTCAACTACGACGTGCCGCACACCTCGAGATGGCGCCTCAAACCGGAAGGGTGGCCGAGCTTCAAGCCCCTCTATCCGATGGCCGGCGAGCAGTTTGTCGAAGTTTCACTCTGAAGCCCACGGGACCAGTCTCCCCCTTCGATCGTAATCGGGGAACGGCCGCTTCGGCTAGGAACTGACTGACTCTTCGGGTCGACTGGCGTCAGCTGAATGGAAGGCGGCGGTCGGCGCAACCCATCTCCGCCGTTCGCTTTTCTGACGAGCGGACATCGAGCCGAAACAAGAGTCAGGTTGCCAGCAGCATTGGACTGGAGCCGCAAAGTCAACTCTTGTCTGGCTTCGCACATTCAAAGCGGAGGACGTTTCAGTCCAACCCATCGCTGCACGGAGGGCCTCTCCCACTGACGCGCAGCGTAGTCCATTAACCTTGTTGGTACCGGATCGCCATTCAGGATGAGGCGATTCAGCATTAACGCCAAATCTGTGTCGGCGATGCACCAAGCCCCAAAGAGATTTGGCGCATCTCCAGAGAGCAAAGCCTCGGCCGCACGAAACAACTTCTGCACCGCTGCATGGGCCGCAGGGGTAAGCGCCGGTCCGGACACCCCGTAGAACACCACCTCAGTTGAGCGTTCCTGTCGGATGGGCATCAGATCGCTGCGGAGCCAGGCTTGCACCTGGCGTGCCCTCGCGCGAAGATATCTGTCTTGGGGATATACGGGCGTTTCCGGAAAAGCATCGTCAAGGAACTCCGTGATTGCTGACGATTCCGACAAAGCGAAGTCCCCATGCATCAGCGTGGGTACGCGCTGGGTCAACGACTTGGCTGTATAGCTCTCGTCATAGTTTGCACGACTGCCGAGATCCACAGTCGAAAGTTCAAATGGCAATCGCTTTTCGTGAAGAGCCACAAAAGCCGACATGGCGTAGGGGCTAGCAAACTGAGCATCGGCATATAGGCGAAGACTATTTTCCTTCAACGTGATCTCCTTGGCGGGTCCGCTCGTGCGGAGCCTTGATGATATACGGCGAGTGACCGCTTCGCGCTGACAATGTGGAGGGACCGCTTATGGCCGGGATGGGGCGTTTGTTTCGTCATGCTACGATCCTCCGAAACGGACGGGGGGGACTATGGCAACAGAGACCTACGGGGGATACACCATTCGAGGCTTTGCGAAGCCCATGGGGGACGGCTCGTTCGAAGCTTCGGGGGCCGTAGAGAAGGGCACCCAAGTGCTGGAGACCTCCGATCCGATTGGCTTCTACCCGAGCTTCCAGCGGGCAGTCGCGGAAGGCCTCGTCTGGGCGAGGGCGTGGGTTGATGCTCATGTCTGAAACCTGAACTCCACCAGGCTCACTCACGGGTTGGCGATCCATGAGCCGGGGCCGTGGATCTGCTCCCACAGCGATCGGTAACTCCGCGGGCGTCGGTGCTTAGACCGGTGTTCGCGTAGTCTGCCCAGTCACCATCCGCGCTGGGACGGCGCTCGATGCCCTCGGCGATAACATTCGCTTCACTGCAGTCGGGGCGCACCGAGGCCTGCCGGTACGTACCGCGCAATCTCAGGCAACACCCGGGCGAGCAACTGGGCATTGAGCCGCCCGATCTCGGCACGCTGTACGCGCCTTATGATGTCACATCGACACGCTGGTCGAGCACAGACCTGCGCGTATCGGGCACTCGGCTTCGGCGCGATGACGGAGCATCAGCGCCGCTATGTGGTGCGCTGGTTCAAGGGCGATCTCGGGCAAACAGGATCGCAATGGCTTGCTGCGGGATCTCAAACGGTGGCTGTACGAACATCGCATTCTGCTGCAGCGCGATCGCACGCTGCGGCAACCGGTCGCGTTCAGGTGGCCGGGGAAGTCGAAACCACGCTGACCGGCGAGTTGACGCAAACCTTCGCGCACAACGTCATGGTACAGCTCGTCGGAGCCCGTTCGAAAAAACCTGGATTGTCTGCGACGGCTCACCTGTGATACAAGATAGCCGCACGTCTGGCGCAGGCCGGTGGCGTCATCTACAACTAGTCTTCCTTGGAACATTCAGAACATGGCAACAGGTACCGTCAAGTGGTTTAACGATGCGAAGGGTTTTGGTTTCATCACGCCGGACGACGGCGGCGATGACCTGTTCGCGCACTTCTCCGAGGTTCAGGGAAATGGCTTCAAATCACTTCAGGAGGGCCAGAAGGTCAGTTTTGAAGTCAAGCAAGGCCCCAAGGGGAAACAGGCAGCGAACATCAAACCGCTGTAAGTTCTCCGCGCAGCAAACGCGTCCTGCCAGGGCAGCGATCGGGCCGATGCGTGATCGCTGTGGGTCTGGAGTAGGGCGTCGAAAGGGGGCGCGTACTCCTCGCCTTTGCTCAGCGCTCGAGAAAGGGCCTCAACTTGTCAGCACGACTGGGATGCATCAGCTTGCGCATCGCCTTGCTCTCAATCTGACGGATCCGCTCGCGGGTCAGGTCGAACTGCTTGCCGACCTCTTCAAGCGTGTGGTCCGAGATCGTATCGAGCCCGAATCGCATCCGCAGGACCTTGGCCTCGCGCGGCGATAACCCGTCGAGTGCCTCATCGATCGCGGCGCGCATGTTCGCGTGAATCACGGCCTCAGCCGGTGAACTCGCAGAGACATCCTCAATCATGTCGCCGAGCGTCGCGTCGGCGTCGTCGCCCACAGGGGTCTCGAGCGAGACAGGTTGCCTCGCGATCCTGAGGATACTGCGCACTTTTTCCTCGGACATCTCCATGCGCTCGGCGAGGACGGAGGGATGCGCTTCCTGTCCCGTCTGTTGCAGGAATTCGCGCGAAATCCGATTCAGCTTGTTGATCATCTCGATCATGTGGACCGGCACACGAATGGTTCGCGCCTGATCGGCAAGCGCACGCGTGACAGCCTGCCGGACCCACCAAGTGGCGTACGTCGAAAACTTCCAGCCGCGCCGGTATTCGAACTTGTCCACCGCCTTCATCAGGCCGATATTGCCTTCCTGGATTAGATCCAGGAACTGCATGCCGCGGTTCACGTATTTCTTGGCGATTGAAATGACAAGACGAAGATTCGCTTCGATCAGTTCTCGCTTGGCCTGCCGCATTTTCAACTCCGCGGCGCTCATCTGGCGGTTGATCCGCTTGAGCTGCTGGAGCGGCAGCGAGACCCCGGCCTCGATGTCTATGAGTTTCTGCTGGCCGGCCTGAATGGCCGGCAGATGTCGCTCGAGCGCTGCGCCAAACTGCCGCGAAGTCGCCGCCAGATGGCTGGTCCATTCAAGGTCGGTCTCGTGGCCCGGGAACGACTCGACAAACGCCTCGCGTGGCATGCCGCAACGGTCGACGGCGATCTCCAGGATGCTGCGCTCGATTGCACGAACCTCGGTAACCTGTTCGTGCACACTGGCACACAGGCGGTCGATAGTCTTGGCCGTAAAGCGGATCGGAGCCAGTTCACGCTGGATCTCCAAGCGCAATTGCGCAACGGCTGCGGAACGGGCTTTCCCAGTAACGGGTGCATCCGGCAACTGCTCGAACAGTACACGCACGCGCGCGAAAATCGCAAGACTGTCGATCGTGAGTTGTTCGAGGCGGGCTGCGTTCGCTTTCTCCGGATCCGCGGCGTCCGTTTCAGCGTCATCACCATCCGGGTCATCGTCGGAGGCGTCTGCTTCCACTTGAACGTCATCGGACTCTAGCGCCATTTCGCTTTCGTTCACGTCGTCGCTGATGCCATCGACCAGTTCGTCGATACGCAGTTCGCCGGCAACGATGCGGTCCGCATCGGCAAGAATCGTGGACACGACTGACGGACACGCGGCGATCGCCTGAATCATGTCCTGCAGGCCGCCTTCGACGCGTTTTGCGATCTCGATTTCGCCGGCGCGAGTCAGCAGTTCACTGGCGCCCATTTCTCGCATGTACATCCGGACCGGATCAGTAGTGCGGCCGAATTCGGAATCGACGGTCGACAGTGCAGCTTCCGCTTCCTCATCCGCCTGATCGTCGGATGCCGCGGCAGGCGCGGCATCGCTTAACAGGAGCGTCTCCGCGTCCGGCGCCTGCTCGTACACGGCCACCCCCATGTCGCTGAATGTGCTGACGATCGTCTCCATCGCAGCAGTTTGCGTAAAGTTGTCGGGCAGGTGATCGTTGATGTCCGCGTGGGTGAGATAGCCGCGCTCACGGCCAAGCGCGATCAGCGCGCGCATCTGGCGTTGACGCTCCTCGTCCTGGCGCGCCATGGACGCGATGTCCAGCGGTGTTGCGACCGCCTGGATCTTTCCTTTTGGAGAGCGGCGGCCGGTCTTTGACGTGACCGCGATCGTGCGGGATGCTGAATCGTCGCGAACTGGATTTGCCAATACACTCTCCTCGACAGGTTGGCCGACGATCGTCGCGGACATGACGGCTGTTCAAGCCTGTCGGGGTGCGAACGAAATCGTGGAATGACGCACGGACAGTCGAGGTCAGAATGCCTCTCGCGGAATCCGGTGTGCGCAGAATGGGGGAATTTTGAATAATACCGGACGACGTTGTGCGCCGCAATATGCGGTGGGTAGTGTTGCCTCGTCGAGGAAGGTCGAAAGATTCTCCTGTTCTCGCAGTTCACCAGCATGCTCGAGCTCGTTGCCACCGCGCTCGACGAGGCGCATATCCCGTATCGGTGCTCACGGGCGATACCATCACCTGTTTCGCGAAGGGCACGTCCGGAAATCGTCCGGACCGGCACCGTGCACCTTCGGACACAAGCACTCGGCGAGCTCAGCATCCTCCCGCGATTTCAGCGCTAGTCGCAGGCTGCCGAGGCTCAGGCCTCCTCCGGCTGCGATCAAATCGAAGGCATCGACGCTGTCAGAGCAGAAGGCGCCACCTTGAGCACGCAAAAGAGATCTTTGAGCTGCTCCGGTAGAAAGGCCCGTGGCTAGGTACGACTACACTGGCCGTGCTCGTCCCCATGCGGGTCTGTTGGGGCGGGGCAGAGCATCAAGGCGTGACTCGGGGAGCTGAATCTGATCTCGGCTTCACCAAGGCTGCCTGGCGATGCGTTACTCCGACCACACCGCATCGACATCCCTTGTTAGGTGTCCCGCGAGGATGTAATCGCCAAGCCTGGCCGCCTTTGCCTCCAGGCGCTCTAGCTCACCCGTTGGCAGCTTGCTGAGCTCAAATTGGCAGTAAAGATTGCGCTGACGGAAGGTCAACTTCGGGCGAATCAGCCCGCCAACGAGCGCCGCCGGGGAGCTAACGGCAATGCTCTCATGGCCGCGATACTGGACGTGTACACCGAGCTTTTCACCCCGCCTGCCAAGCTCAATCGCATCTTGCCAACCAGACTCGTAGTTCAAATCCACGACCGTTACTCCCTCTGTTTCCAGGAGCTTCAGCGCCTCGCTTTTCGTCCCAGCCAGAGCTGTCGCCATTTTCTCCTCCACTACATACAGGGCGTGTGGCTATTCGCGCTTCTTCAGCCCTGATCCATATTGCATAGCAGCATTGTAAGCGGGGAGCGGCCGTCTTTGTCAGGTCCCGTCATGGGAGCAGGTTGAACCGAGCAATATGCTGGAGGTCCGCGTCTGGGCACGGGAGCCGCGGAACGGGGGAAGCGGGGGAAAGATCATAGGCGCAACACGCAGCCGCCCGCGCCAGCCGCTGCCACGGCAATGTGACACCGAACAATGCACCAGGATCCAGCCACAGGCGCCACACGCCAGGAAGCCACAGCTTATCAACCAGTTCGCGGCTTCGGCCGCGACGGTCGTCTGCTTTTGGGCTAAAGCTGACTGACTACCGAATTCGGCGCACCGCTTCGAGAATGGAATGCCCCTGACTTGTCAGGCGAGGATAGGCATTGCCGCTGGCATGACCATGTTCCATCGTGACCAGCTTGTGAGCCAACAAGGTGTCCAATTGCTCAGGTTCGAGGTCGTCGATCTCCTCCTCGTCGCCGAGCAGCAGTAGCGCGGCGATCTCATGCGGGCTTAGCATATGTCGGCCTCCGTTGTCGTGGTTTGGAAAAACGAACTACTACTACTGCTGCCGCGAGATAGATTCCCCAGTCGACAATGTGGACAGTGGCCGGGGCAATGGTGGATTGGTGCGAGGAGGGCGGGGAAGCGTACACCGAGCGGCCACAATAAACTTCTTTGTCGCCGGCATCAAGCCAAAAGAATGCGGCAACGCAGCAGCATGAAGCAACGCAACCAGGCGATGTTGCGCGCACCTACCATCGGCGGCGTGCCGATCATCTCCGACCCTCTGTTCGGAGCCTATGTGGAAGAGCGGTCAGGCACGCCACTACGGCCTGATCATGGTGACCCCTCGCTCAACTCGAGCGTCGCGCGATTGGCTACCTCGTGATGCCCCCGGCTGAACGCCGGAAGGCGGCGCCGAAATGATCGAGAGTAGCGGTGTCCGCTGCGCAGGCTAGCAGCAGAGGAAGGGGTGGGCAACGACGTGAGAAGCCGGCGCGAATGATGAGTCGTTTCCGCCAATTGCGCCAGAGCGCCGTATTGGCTCAATCGTGATGCCGCTTTTTGGCCGCCGCTAATTGCGCCAGGCTGCCAAAGGCGTCGCGCCCACAAGGACAAGCCAGACCGCTATTAGGTACGCCAGCCCTGCGGTTATACTCCGCTCTCCACAACTAACGGGTAATCAACATGGTCGCAGCAACTAAAAGAACTGTTCTTGCAGAGGCAGTCACGAAGAAAAGGTCTGCCGCGAAGAAGATGACAGTGCCGACGAAAAAGGCTAGCGTGCTCGCCCGTGAGGCTCAGGCAGCGAAGAAGCGCTTGCTGAAGTTGCGCGCCGACACGAAGAAGGCAATTGAAGCGGCAAAGCGCGAAATTGCCCAGGCCGTGGAAGCCGCAAAGGCCGCGGCCCGCTTTGAAAAGCAAGCCGCAAAGGACAAGCTCGCGGCGAAGAAGGCCAAGGCTGCAGGCGCCAAGAAGGCGACGAGCAACAAAGCTGCCGCAACGAAAGAGGCCGCGAAAAAGGCCGCACCCGGTATCAAGGGCAAGGTCGCCGCGAAAGCAGCGCCGAAGGCGGCAGCAGTGAAATCCGTGACGAAGAAACGGGCTTCGGCGAAGAAGGTGGTTCCAGCTGTAGCTTCGCCTGAAGCGTCGGTGTGATCCTTGCATCGGCTGGTAACGCCTATCCGCAACCAGCCGATTGGCGCAAGGTAGGAGCACTGCTGAGGAAAGCTGAGGCCCGACAAACTTTGTGCTGACAGCTTTCCCCCTTCCAATTAGGCCTCTAGCTCATGCCTGGTTCGAGCAGCGGACTCATCCGTTGGTGCCGTGTTCGACTCACGGGAGGCCCACCATTCAACCGCAGATGCGCAGCGGCGACTTCATCGTGAAGCCTTCGTTGTATGCGGATCGCTTGCGCCGAGCTCCATTACATCGCCCAATGGGATTTCACGCCGCCGAGCGTACCTATTTCTGCGAGCTACGGCTTTGGGGCGAATGGCCGCCATTCCTGGGGAGGGCGATATCTTCGTGTCACTTTATTCGCCGCCGACCGCTGTCACAGGCCCATACGAATATTCATTAAAGTGAATGGAATGTTAAGTTCCGTATGAAGGTAGAGAACGAATACCTTGCAGGCCGACTTTAGAATGCGTATAAGTCAAAAGCGACTGAACAATTGGAGGCGAAGATGGCAACGTATCAAGAATTGATGGCGCGGAAGCAAGCGTTGGAAGCCCAGCTCGAAGAGGCGCGTTCAACTGAGGTCGCTGGCGTCATCGAGCAGATTCGCGAGCTGATGACTCGGTATGAGCTGTCGCCGGAAGACGTGGCGCCGCGGCGTCGTCGGGGCCGGCCTGCCGGTACAGCGTCCGCTGCCACCGAGAAAGCGCCGCTGCCGCCGAAGTATATGGATCCCAAAACCGGCAAGACCTGGTCGGGACGTGGCCGGACGCCGGCTTGGCTGGGCAAGCGGCCCGAGCGTTTCCTTATCCAGCAGGAATGAGCTGTTTGCAACGCCAATGTGAGCGGGTCGGGGCAGGCAACTCGTCATGGGAATGGCCACCCCGCGGCGGACCGCGCAACACACGCGGTCAAATCGGGCGATGACCGAAAAAAGACGGCTCTCGACCGGTAGCAGAGAGCCGCAGAACGTCCATGAAGAAATCGGGAAACTTGTGGAGTTTCCCGCGCCCAGTATCGCCCAGTCGCCCCGCACCAGGCAATCGGCCTGCCCACTGTTGCGCACGGGCTCGCTTTACCCAAAAAAGAGCCCGCGTCACCAGGGCGGCGAAGCGGGCGGTAGCAGGACTACCCAGGCATGATATGACGTCGCAAGAAACGCTTAAGTCTGAATTAGTCCGAATTTAACGCGCTTTTTTCAGCAGAAGGCTCCCGCGTCTTACTAGAATGGAGCGGTCATCACTTTTGCACGTGGAAGTGATCAATTGAGCCTCTTTCGATACGTGCCTTATGCGGCCCTCTTGGGGCGACGCATCAGGTTGGTCGCCGAATAATGCCGCGGCTTGGCTTTATGGACGGTCGAGCCTCCGGAATGCGTTGAAGTGTCGCAGCGCCTTCTGGAAGTGGCCCAGTTCCTGATGCAAACGCGCTGCGTTGTAGTGGGCATCGGCGTCGTCCGGTGCAAGTTCGATGCATCGCTCGTACGCTGCCAGAGCTGACTGCGGGGCGCCGACATCCTCGCGTGCAACCCCCAGGTTGAAATGCAATTGCGGCGCGTTCGGAAGGACGGACAACGCCCCCTCATAGAGCATGATGGCTTCGTCGAATCGTTGTTGGTCTGCCAGCATGCACCCAAGGTTCAGGTAGGCGTTCAGCATTCCTGGCGAGATCTCTAAGGCGCGTCGGTAGGCCGCTTCAGCCGCATTGGCGTCGACAGGTTCAAGTGCATAGGCTTGCGCAAAGGATTCCTCGGCGGTCGGTTCGTTGGCACGCATTCGCGTTAAATCAACGACTCGCACATCGGCTTCATCCGGCCCGAACTCGATCAGCCGTTGGCCGCTCTCAACCAGCCACGCGCCGTGCCGGTCCCATGCCGATACGTTGCCGCTGCTTGCGGAGATTCGCAGGGCCGATAGGTGTCGGTTCGGTGTGAGCCGTTCGAGACGACGCAGCGCCCGCAGAATCCGTGCAGGCGCAACGCTCGACCTGTGCAGGGATTCGGCGGTACGAATCAGAACCACGTCCCGAAAGGAGAAGACGTACTGGCCGCGTGGGCCTCGTGCAGGCGTGACCAGCCCGGCGGCTACCAGGCTGGAGATCAGCCGGCGCGAAGCGCCCAGGCGCGTCTCCAGCTCGCGCCTGGTCAACCCTTCGCCGTGGCTCATGCCGACTTCTTAGTGGTGCGTCGGATCGGTGTCGGCTCGGAAGGCGCTGTGCCCCGCTTACCGGCTCTGCGAGTTGATGGCTCGGCGGCTTTGGCTTTTGTCGCGGGCAGCCCTTTCTTGGACAGACTCGCGCGAAGTGCATCCATCAGATCGATGACCTGCCCGCCGGCGGTGACTTCAACTGGTTCGGGCGATACGATCTGCTTGCCGGCGATCTTTGCGTCGATGGCGGCGAGAATCCTGACTTTCTCCTCGTCCTTGTACTGGGCCGGATCGTATTGGTCTTCCGAGGCTTGCTCGATCAGCTGGATCGCCAGCTTTAGCTCCGCATCTGAGACTGCCACTTCCTCGATATGCAGTTCGGCGATGTTGCGCACTTCATCCGCGAACAACAGTTGCTGGAACACCAGGCCGCCCTCGACCGGTCGGATCTGCACGATATGCGATTTGCCTTTCGAGGCCCACTTCGCAATGGCACAGCGACCGGTCTTCGACATGGCTTCGCGTAAAAGGCTGTAAGGCTTACCGCCGCGCTTATCTGGAGCGATGAAGTACGCCTTGTCGAAATACAGCGGATCCACGCTGCGCTCGGGAATGAACGCAACGATATCGACCATGTGGCTGGCACTCTCTTCCAAGGCTTTGAGTTCATCGGGGGAGAACGTCACGAAGCGGTCTTTCTCAAACTCGTAGCCCTTCACCATGTCTGCACGGTCGACAACCTTTTGGGTCTGCTCGGAAACGTACTGTTGTTTCAGCCGTGCGCCTTCTTTGCTCAGTAAGTTGAAGCGCACAGCAGAGCTTGTCTCGGTGGCGGTGTAGAGTTTGACGGGGATGGACACCAGGCCGAAAGACAGCGACAAAGAGGCGAGGGATCGTGCAGGCATTGGATACTCCACAGCGCAGATGCGCCAGCATTTAGCTTAATCGTTCGATGGCTGCGGTCAAATTTTGGGGTGCCTCCCAGTAAGACTGCCAGGGATCCGCCACTTGGAAACTGAGGTATTCGCGGGCATCGCGGATAGTCCACTGTGCGCCACTTTTCAGCTTGGTAAGCTGCTCCCAGAACACCGGCATGGAGACACCGAGTCCTGGCCGCGCTCGCGCCGAGAACGCGGCTGCGGTGGTCTGGGAGAAGCCATTGCGCAGATAATCCACAAAAATCCGCCCCTTGCGGTTAGCCGCCCCAGAGCGGGCGGTGAAGCGCTGGGGCAGAGTGGCCGCCAAGTGTTTGACGGCGGCACGCGAAAACGCCTTCACTTCGTCGTAGGAACGCTGCGGCGCCAATGGCACGACGACGTGCAGCCCCTTGCCGCCGCTCGTTTTCAACCAGGACTGCAGCCCCAGCTCATCCAGCAGCGTGTGCACCAGCATGGCGGCCTCGATCATCGTCTCCCATGCAATCCCTTCGCCAGGATCGAGGTCGAAAATGACTCGATCCGGACGATCTATGTGGTGGGCCGTCGAATTCCACGTATGAAACTCAAGCACATTCATCTGGGCAGCGGCGACGATTGCGTCTGCCGAATCAGCAGTGAGTAATGCGGCATGGCCGGGCCAAAGGGACGGGAGCTGCTCGGTGAGGCCAGGCATCGCCGTTTCCGCGTGCTTCTGAAAGAAGGTCGGGGCATCGATGCCCTCCGGCGCGCGCACCAAGGATAGCGGCCGATCCTTGAGGTGGGGCAGCATCCGCTCCGCCACGCTCGCGTAGTAGCGAACCAGCTCGACCTTCGTGATGCCTGTGGATTTGTCGATGACACGGTCCGGATTGGAGACCTTGATAGCGCTGACGCCGTGCGGCGTCACGGCAGTCTGGATCGCCTCTCGCCGGGTCGACTTAGCCGGATGATCGGCGCGCAGGCCCTTGAACGAGGCTTGGCGTACCTGGCCTTCAGGGGTCCACTCGGAAAACTCGACTTCTGCAACGAGGGTCGGTTTCACCCAACGTACAACGCCTTCCCGGCCTCCGCCCCATCGCCGGCTGGAACGCGCCTCCGTCGAAAAGGGACTTCGCTCAGTTTCCAAGGTGGTCAAGCGTCTTCTGAGTTCTGTTGCCGTCGCGCTGTCCCAGCCGGTTCCAACGCCGCCGACGTAACGGAGTTCTCCATCCGCATATACGCCAAGCAATAGCTTGCCTACCTCGGCTGTTGCACCACTGCGGTCCGAAAACCCGCCAATCACAAACTCCTGGCGCAGTTTGCATTTGGCCTTCAGCCAGGTCTGGGTGCGTGCGGAAACATAGGAGGCGTCGGCCCGCTTGAACATCAAGCCTTCGAGACCGAGCTGGCACGCCGCCTGGAAGATCTGCACTGGGGAAGCATCGAAGGCCTCGCTAAAGCGCACCCGTTCGGAGCGATCTCCGACAAGCTCCGCCAGCTTCGCGCGCCGCTGGGTCAGGGGCACATTGCGCAAATCCCGGCCTTCCCAGAAGGGTAGGTCGAAGCCGAAGAAGACGATTGCGTCGTTGCGATGCCCATCGATTGCGTTCTGCAAGGCATTGAAATCCGGCATGCCATCGCGAAGCACGACGATCTCGCCATCCAGCCAGCCTTCCGAGATGTCTAGCGTCTCGATCTCTGCCGCCAGGGATCCCAGCTTGCGCGTCCAGTCATGGCCATTACGAGTAAAGAGCGCTACTCGGGCATCCTCGATTCTGGCCAAGATTCTGTAGCCATCGAACTTTGTTTCGATGACCCACCCGGTACCAGTCGGAAGTGCGGGTGCCGGGGTGGCGAGCTGCGGCCCGAGCTTTGCCGGCAAGGGGACGAGCGGGGCGTTCACGATGGCGGTATCGGACGCCATTTCAGTAGAGCCCGTCGACGCTTGGGTCAGCGCACCCAGCGGTTTTTTGATGACGCTATCCGGGAAAGCTGCCAACACGTCAAACTCTGCCAGCGGTCGCGCCCAGGCATCTCGCTTCTTGAAGAGGAACCACTGCTCTGAGCTGTCGCCGGGCTTGGCGATGCGTACCAGTTCCCAACGGCCGGCCAACTTTTCTCCGTAAAGTTCAAAGAGCAACTTGCCTGCGGCCATACCTTCACGCGGATCGCCGATTGGCTCCCACGTGCCACGATCCCAGACGATCACCGAGCCGGCGCCATACTGTTTAGCCGGGATTTCACCCTCGAAGTTGATATAGTCGAGCGGGTGGTCCTCCACATGGACCGCGATACGCTTTTCGCTGGGATCGTAGCAAGGCCCCTTGGGCACCGCCCAGCTGAGCAGCACGCCATCGAGTTCGAGCCTGAAATCGTAGTGCAGCCGCCGCGCCCAATGCTTCTGGATCACGAAACGCAACTGTTCGGCATTCTTGCGCCGTTTTCGTGTTCCCGCCGGCTCTGGGGTGACGCTGAAGTTGCGCTTCTTCTGATAGCGGTCGAGGTCGGGCAACCGCTCCGCGGTGCGCGCTCTAACCTTTGACATCCCTGGTGTCGTTGCCATAGGCGTTTCGCATCCGGATCGCTCCCTTCCGTGGACGATCCGCTTGGCCCCTCTGTCTTTATGCCAGCATCGTCCCGGAGCCAATCGCTGCGTCCCAACATAAGTTAACTATGCGGCACCTACCTCAACCTTCCGTCGGTCGCCGCGTGGCACTACATAAACGTTTGACATGTCGGCTCCTCGGGTTGCCATATTTCTGCAGTCTAGGCCGCTATCTCAATGCCCTGTAGAAGGCAGCGTCTTACACGTCCACCCGGAAGGCCTGCCTTGCAACCGGCATGCTCACCCGTTAAGGGCGTGCCCCTGCAGGGTCAGGCCGCCGCCACTAGAATGGCTTCTTTAGCCACAACGCCACGGTGACAGCGATGTGCTATTCCGCGCAGATTCACGCCAGCTATCGAAAGTACGTTCGGGAATTCGGGGCCTCTGACAGTTTTGAGCATTTTGTCGAACTCTTCTGGGAGAAGCGCAGAGACGGCGGCTGGTCCAAACTGCCTAAAGCAATGCGTGCCGTCTGCCACGAACGACAAGGAGCGCGCTGTCGCCGACCTTGTTGCGGCGGGTGACAAAGATCAGGCGATAGCCTTGGAGACGGAGCTGTTCCAGCAGAAGACACGGCTGACTGCCGCCGAGCGCGCATTGGCAGGCAAGCCGACAAAGAAGGCGGAAAACGATCAACGCGTCGCGACTGACAAGATCGCGAGGGCGCAGCGCAATCTAGCAGACCTGCAGCGAACTGATTTGCTGGATCGAGACTCGCGTATTTTCCCGGGCCACTACGCGCCCGTGATGGTGGTGCAGGATGGCCAGCGAGTTGTGATCCCGATGCGCTATCAATGCAGGATGCCGGGGTGGACGCCCGCGATGGAGCGACAGAAACCCGGTACATACAACGCTTTGGGAACGTTGCTAACAGTTAGGTGGAAAAATTTTTGTTCCAATCAACCACTTAGGGCGGCTAACTCTTTTCCCTAACCCTTTCGTTCTGAGGTTGAATCCTTTGTGGGCCTATGGCCAGCGGTGCGGCCGGCGCGCCAACTTCGCTGCGGTACTCGAAGGATTGACGCCAGTTCAACTCAGCGGCTGCTCCTACTCTCAGGCAGAGTTGGGAAGGCGATCGTCTCTGATCGACCGAGGCCGTGTGGAAACGTCTCTCGAATCGCACCAATGCGCGCCCCCTCCGGGGCGTAGCCTGCCTTATCGAATTTTCGGCCAATCCGGTCGTCGGCGGCGTCGAAACGGGTGGGAACAGCGCTAATGGGGCCCCTGAGAGCGATCTTCAGCCCCATCTTTTGCGCGCAAATGGGTGCTTACGCACCCACCAGGCGCATGGCCTTCATTGTTTTCGAGAACCCGAGAATTCGAAGGACGCGCTTCAGGTTGTACGCCAGAACATGCAGGCTCATTTCAGTTCCTACATTCGGCAGCGTGCGCGTCAAGAAGTGCGTGTAGCCCATCCAATGTTTGAAGGTTCCGAAGACATGCTCGACGGTTCGCCTGCGAACCGTCATTGCATCCGGCATCTTGTCGAGCCGGCGCTGGACGGCCTCCAGCACTTCCTCATGCTCCCATCTGGAGATGCGCCGGTACGGACTCGGCGTGCATTGCGACCGCATCGTGCACTGAGGACATGCACTACTCCAATAGCGGCGTAGCTGCAGTCCGTGTTCTTCTCTGGTGAAGCGGTATATCGCACGTTCTCCGGCGGGACATTGATATTCATCGTCTCGGGCAATGTAGATGAAGTCCGCCCGAACGAATCGACCACCTACCTTCGCGCTGGACCTTGCTGGCTTGGGCAAGATGGCAGCAATGCCCGTATCCGCGCATGCTTTGATCTCCTGCGCACTGAAGTAGCCACGATCAGCTATGGCTTTAAGCCTGGTCTTACCCATCGCATCGCGAGCAGCTCGAGCCATCGAGCTGAGTTGCGCCCGATCATTGCCGATATTGGTGACCTCATGAGCAACGATCAGATGATGCTTGGCATCTACGGCCATCTGTACGTTGTAGCCGACCATTCCAGAGCCCTTGCCACTTGTCGCCATCGAGCGCGCATCAGGATCGGTCATCGAGATCTGACCATCTGGCAGCGTCTTGAGCTCTTCCTTTATCTGGTCAAGGCTATGCATCTGTTGACGCAGTTGCACAATCTTCTCGCGCAGTCGAGTTGTCTTGAGTTCTACCTCCGCAGGCTGCGTGCGATCCGCAGTCTCCAGCGCGCTCAGATACCGCTGGATGCTTTCCTCAATTTGCTGCTGGCGCTTGTCGACCTTGCCAGCGGTGAAATTGCGGTCCCGAGTATTGACTGCCTTGAACTTGCTGCCGTCGATGGCGACCAGGGCCTGTGAGAACAACTTAAGATCTCGGCACAGTACAACGAAGCGACGGCAGACATTGCGAATGCCCGTGCCGTTATCCCGCCGAAAGTCTGCAATCGTCTTGAAGTCCGGCGCCAGTCGACCGGTAAGCCACATCAGTTCTATATTGCGTTGGCATTCGCGTTCCAGACGGCGGCTGGAGTGGACCCGGTTGAGGTAACCATAGATGTATATCTTTAACAGGACAGCAGGATGATATGAAGGGCGACCTGTAGTCGAGGGATTGGTACCTTCGAACCCGAGCGACTCGAGATCCAGTTCTTCAACAAACGCGTCGATGATCCTGGTGGGGTTGTCCTCGGCGATGAAATCATCGAGGCATTCTGGAAGCAGGGTAGCTTGCTTGCGGTCTTCTCCCTCTATGAATCGCTTCATCCGATCCCCCAGTCTGAATGCGTTGACTCAGTCTAGGTGATCGAGACGTTTTCACACAGCCTCGACCCCTCTCGGTCATCCGCGAACGCGAGCTCAATGTCCAATGACCGTGGTATTGCAGTCACCGATCCTGCTCAAAGGGGAATTCCTGCGGCGGCCGAGGACCGGCATGTGAATCCGGCCGCTCACACCCAGGTCAGCGTTTCCTCCGTAAAGAGGTGACCGGCCATGAGGTAGTCGCCGTGTTCAATGGCAAGCTCCTCCAGATTGCGCAGCGTATCCTCAGACAGCGCGGCCATGTCGAACCTGCAGTAGAGGTAGCGCTGCCTGAATGTGGGCTTCTCCATGCGCAGGCCGTGCACCAATGCTTCGGGGGATGCCACGGAGACATGCTCGACGGCGCGATACTACACGTCGACACCGTATTGACGGCCGAGTTGCTCCAGTTCGATCGCGTCCTGCCATGCGGTCTCGTAGTCCAACTCAAGCGTGCCGGCACCGCGACCATGGATGTGTTCCACCGTGCTGGCCCGGTCGCGTGCGGTATATGTGCTCATCGTGGCTCTCCAAATGCCGCTCAGTCGAGCTTGATATTTGCCTCCCTGATCAGGGTGCTGAATCTGGCCTTCTCCTGCCTAATGTATGCGGTGAAGTCCGCCGGCTGGGACGTCGTGGCGCTGAATCCATACTCGCCCAATACCTTGACCGCTTTTTCCGAAGCCAATGCCTTCGCGACTTCATTCCGAATGCGTTGAGTCAGTTCGGCGGGCATTCTCGCAGGTCCCCACAAGCCGTACCAGGAAACCATCTCGAAGCCGGTCAATCCCGACTCTGCAACCGTCGGAACGTTCGGCAACGCGGCAATGCGCTTCGCACTAGTGACTGCAAGCGGCTTCAGCTTTCCACTCTTCACATGGGGCAGCGTCGATGGCAAGGCATCCACCATGGCATTGATGTGGCCGCCCATGACTTCCGTCAACGCCGGAGCCGTACCCTTGTAGGGGATGATCTCGAACTGGAGCTTCCCGTCGTGCTTGATCGCTTCTTCGGCCAGGTGGCTAGCCGAGCCGACTGCTGAAGTTCCAAAGGTGTACTTCCCGGGCTCCTTGCGGATGGCGGCCATGAACTCCTTGAGGTCCTTTGCTGGAACACTGGGATGCGCCGTCACGAGCATTGGGACGCTACCCAGTTGTGTGATCGCCGTGAAGTCCTTTTCGATGTCATAGGTCGTTGCGCTCATCAGCATCGGCGTGGCCACGAAGGTCGATGCCTGCACAAGTAGGGTGTAACCGTCTGGCGCCGAGGTCGCTACCAACTTGCTGCCCAGCGTTCCGCTGGCTCCGGGCCGGTTATCGACAATAAATTGCTGGCCGAGGTTTTCGCTTAGGCGTTGCGCAACAACCCGCGTAACAGCGTCCACTGTTCCACCAGCGGGGTACGGCACAACGATTCTGACGGGCTTGTTGGGGTAGCTCTGGCCGAGAGCCAGCGTGGCGGCAAGACCAAAGCTTGTGGCCACTAGCGCTCTCAAAATACTTCTCATTGTCGTCTCCTGATATTGACTTGCATGCTTGCCGCTCTGCCTCGACTGGCGAGCGTCCAGAGAAGGGATTCTTGCATCCGATGCTTTCGCCTGAGCTCTTGCTCTTGCCATAAACAGGTATGGCGCCGACTCAGAAGACATGCTTTATGCCAATCATCGCACCAAACTGGTTGCCGCCCGGTGCCGGCGCGCTGGTTCCGACGGCGCTGCCACTGCTGACCGACATGGCCAGTTGGCCCCGGTTATCAATGAAGCCAGTCGTAAGATAGGCGGAGGTCCGCTTGGAGAAGGCGTAGGCACCGCGCAGGGCCGCGAGCCATGCCTTGTTGGCACTATGGTTGAATCCCAGATAGTAGATCTGCCCCGCGAGATTGAAGGCGGGCGTGATGTCGTAGGCCAGGCCCGCATAGTACAACTGGCTATGGGACGTGGTGCTGCCCTCATTGTTCCGGAAGGTGCCACCGATGCCAAGCTTCGTCCTGGACAGGACCATGTAGCCACCAAAGTGCAGGCGATCGTCCTTGAGGCCGCTGTTCACCAGCCCTGCTGCAGCACCGGCGCCTCCGCGCAAGGAATCGTATGCAGTTGCCAGGCCCCACCAGCTTGCGTCATACCGCAGCATCACTGACCATTCACGGCAGGCCTTGCTGTCGGCGGGATTCTCTCCGGCGCAGTTGGTTCCCGCGGGGTTCTGGCCAGCATTGACTGTGTCGCGCCCGAGGCTGTATGTCGCGCCGACAGTCAATCCGCCGAATGTACCCTTGTAGGCGATGGCATTATCGGCGCGGGCATTGGGTCGATAACTATCCAACGAGTTGGCGCCGTAGATGTTGGGCCCCAGTACGTCAGAGTCCAGCGTTGACCAGAAGGTCATCGTCCACTGACGGCCGAAGGAGAGTTGTCCCCACTGATTGCTCAGCCCCACAAAGGCCTGGCGACCGAACAAGCGTCCCCCCTGATTTGACGATCCGGAGTCCGGGGCAAAGCCGGATTCCAGGACGAAGACGGATTTCAGGCCTCCCCCAAGGTCTTCAGTCCCGCGCATCCCCCAGCGCGAAGGCACGGTGGCAGTCAGGTTCGGCATCCGCACGACACTGTCTTTGCTGGCACCAATATTGTTCACATACTCGACCCCGGTGTCGCCGAGGCCGTAAAGCGTCACTGATTGTGCCGAAGCGAACATCGGTGCGGCGCAAAGAAGGCCCGCGTACCATTTCCCGCAACTCCTCATGGGTGTCTCCTTGTTATGGCGAGTCGTTACAAACTTGTGAAGGCAGGCGAGCGGTCTCCCCCCAGCACCGTGCGCTCGATACGTTTCGAGTGCACGGCTGCAAGGGATACTGGGTCCGATGATCGCCGTGAAGCGTCTGACGGCAGCGGTCTGCGCTGCTGCGTTTGGCAGGTCAGCCAGTCAGGGTGAAATCTCTTCCAGCGGGCGGTTGGTGGTTTCGGTCATTCGGCTGGCCGCGACAAGGCCGACCACGCAGGCGCCCGCAAACATCAGGAAGACGGTGGCAATACCCTGTCCCGTCAGTACCATGCCGACAACGGTCGGTGCGGTGGCGGAGGCAGCTCGTAGCCATGACGTCGCCAGGCCGGTTCCGATCGCACGGATACGCGTGGGATAGATTTCCGGCGTGTACAGGTACAGCAGCACCGTCGCCGAACCCATCACGGCATAAGCTGAGGATGCAAGCAGCATGACCGACCAGGGGCTGGCGGCGCCGAACGCTCCGAGGACGGCGAGCAGTATGCCGCTGACCACGAAACACCCCATGGCCCAGCGACGACGACCCACGCGGTCCACCGAGAGTGCGCAGACAAGAACGGCACAGGTGCTGAGCACGTTGGAGAGCGAGGCCATGTGCAGCGACTCCTGCAATGGCAGGTGATAGACCGTCTTGTACAGACTCGGCAACCAGTTGTTGATGCCATTTGCAACGAAATAGGAACTCGCCCATAGCAGCCATACCACCACCGTACGGCCACGATAGAACGGCGAGAACAGCTCCTTCCAGTTGCCCTTTTTCTGCGAATGGAGGCCCCCGTACAGTTCCGAGATGCGCCGGTCCATCTCTGCGGCGTTGTGCTGCGGATCGAGGTTTCGCTTGGGGGTGCTGGCCTCGATTTCGCCGATCACGCGCTCTGCGTCGTCGAACCGGCCTTTGGCGATCAGCCATCGTGGTGATTCCGGCAGCCGCATGATCAGCAGTGCCACGACCAAGCCGGGTATCCCGCCAACCAGGAACATGTACTCCCAGCCAAAGCGAGGAACCAAGAAGGCACCTACCTGGGCCGCCAGCATTAGGCCAACAGGGAAGATCAGTTCATAGAGCAGGAAAAAGCGGCCGCGGCCATGGGCTTGCGACAGTTCATTGATATAGGTTGCCGCAACCGGTACCTCGCCGCCGACACCAATGCCCTGGATGAAGCGGCACAGGAACAGCATGTGAAAGTTGCCGGCAAAGGCGCACGCCACACTCATGACCGACATCAGGGCCACGGTTACGGTGGCACTCGGCACCCGGCCCAGGCGCTCGGCAAGCCACCCGAAGCATAGTGCGCCGATGACCTGCCCAAGGTACCCGGCAGCGATCAGGACGCCGATCTCGCCCGGCGATAAGTGCCAAAGCCCAACCAGGACCGGCATGACAAACGCCAAGGACAGTGCGTCGAATGCATCGAACAGGGTAGCACTGCCCATAACAATGCGGGCTTTGGTGTGCCACCTGCTAAAGGGAACATTCTCGATGCGAAAGAGAAGTTGCGCTGCCCGCTGCTGCGGATCAAATGGCGCACTGCTTGCCGCATCGTTCCTGCCGCTGTACATGGGTGCGACCGTAGTGGTGTCCATGCTGTCTCCAAGTTGACTGGCTCATGGTGTGCGAGCACCGGCCATCATTATTTTTGCGTCATCCGCTTCTGCCGTCGCCACGGTCTTTCGCACCCCAAGAGCCACTGGAAGTCCGCGACAGGGGGCAGCCCAGAAGCTCAGGTCAGCGTGAAGCCTCGTATTCCTCCCGTTGTGCATGCCTGCTGGCTACAGCAAAATGGGAAAAACACTGACGCGGCTAGCAGGCGCAGCCGGATGGCTGCGCCTGGCCACCGTTCAGCCTACGATGCCGGCGGCGCGCATCGCGTTTGCGATTTCAATGTCAGCACCCGGGGCGAGCGGCAGCAGCGGAGAACGCACGGTGGCGTGTTCCAGGATGCCGCGGGCAACCAGCGCATGCTTCAGCGCCACAGTGCCTTCCATGTGCGAGCCGCGGTGGTAGACGTTCTTCGTGACAGGCAGCAGGCGATCGTGGATGGCGCGGGCGGCCTTGTAGTCCCGTGCCTTGCCGGCCTTGATTAGCTCGACCAGAAGTTCCGGCGCGATGTTGCCGTAGCCCACCAGCAGACCGTCCACGTCAAACATGGTGTGCAGCAGATACTCGTCGTGACAGCTCAGAATCTGCAGATCAGGGCGCTCGCGACGAATCACGGGGATCTCGGTGTCCCAGCGGCGCATGTTGCGCACGCCGTTCTTCATCGCGAATACGCCGGGCTGCGCCGCGATGTCAAGCTGGGTCTCCAGGTCGTAGGTGCACTTGGTTGCATCGGGGTACTGGAACAGGATCAGCGGCAGCCCACTGGTCTCAAACACCTGGCGGTACTTGTCCTGAGGTGCGCCCTTCTGGTAGCCGAAGCGCAGCCAGCCGTGCGAGGGGTAGAGCAGGCCGGCGGACGCGCCCGCCTGGACCGCGCGCTTGGCTTCCTCGGCGGCCACCTCGGTGCCTTCCAACGTGATGCCGGCGATGATGGGAATGGCGCCATTGACTGCCTCGACGAAGGTTTCGATGACCTTCATCTGCTCCGCCTGCGTCAGAAAGGTGCCTTCGCCAGCGTGGCCGAGCACGGTCAGGCTCTTCACGCCATCGATGCTGCCGAGCCAGGCGCCCAGCTTCTTGCAGGCGGCGTAGTCCACCGCGCCGTCGCGGGTGAAGGGCGTAACCGGGGCAGGATTGAGGCCGCGGAGGTCGATATCTTTCATGTCACTTCCTGTATGAGTATGGGGTTCACCGGGTGCCGGATGCTTTGCCCGGAGAGCCTGCCGCTGCTAGTGTCTCCATAACGGCGGCGGGCATGTGAGGCAGTCTAGGAGTCGCCATGGCATACCGGAAGTGCCATGCTGGATATTTCAGATATACTGATTCCGTATAGCATGGAAGCCAAGGCAAGCGATGAACTACTCCGCATGGAAACTGTTCCTGGCGGCTGCCGACCTGGGCAGTCTGAGCAAGGTGGCTCAGTCCTATGGCACGAGTCAGCCCCACATCAGCCGCCAACTCAATGAACTTGAGCAGGAGTGCGGGGGGCGTCTATTCCAGCGCACGGGTCGCGGGGTGGTGCTTACCGAATTCGGAGAGCGCGTGGCGCCCAAGGTCCGGGCGTGGGTGGCAGGCACGGACCAACTGGTCAACGACATCCACTCGACCTCAGGCAAGCCTATCGGCACAGTTCGCATCGGAATCCTGCCTTCCATGGCGCATCCACTGGTCAGCACGCTTTATTACCGCTTGAAGGAGCGCTACCCCCTGGTGCAACTCAGTGTTCGCGAGGGGCAAGGCGCGCAACTGGAGAACTGGCTGGAAGCTGGACACGTCGATCTGGCTATTCTGTTCCGCCATAGTCCGATGCCAAAGCACGGCGACGTGTACTTAGTCGAAACTGTGACCTACCTTGTGGGCGCCGAGGGAGACCGCGTGACCGCCAACCCCACCGTACAGTTTTCCGCGCTGCACAACCTTCCCCTGGTAATGTTCTGCCGACCCAATAGCTGGCGCGACCGATTGGATCAATTGGCACTGGAGCATGGTGTTGCGCTGAATGTCGCAGTGGAGGCCGATTCGCTAAGCCTGCAGACCCATATCGTCGCCGACGGGGGCATGTACGCGCTGCTGGGGCCGTATGCGATTTCCAACGCCGGCCGGGATTGCCGCTTGCAGGCATCGAAGATCATCAATCCGCAGATCACCCGCCATATTGCGTTGGCCATGTCGCGCCATGGTGAACTCACGCTAGCGTGCCGCACCGTCATGCAGCTTGTCCGTGAGATTGCGCAATTCGGGGGACCGGAGTCGACCGGACGTGGCCTCGAGGTCTCAACTTGAGAGGTCCTGCGACACCTGGATCTGGTACCGATCAACATTGGGTAATGCAAATGAAGCCGGACATCTCTCGCGAAGGGACCTCACAAAGCACGGACGGGGGCGACGACTGCCCCTTGCGCTGGTTCGACGCGGATCGGGGTGCATTCGAATCGCTCGAGCGATGGATCGCCGAGCATCCGGCGGATTTCTTTGCGGGTGAGCATTTTGATCCGGTTGGCGCGTGCGCTACACGCGAGGCTGTATTCGCGTCGGTTGAGCTGCCCGAGACGCCGACATCGCCGCAAGCGCATGCCGATCATCTGCTCAACGACGTGTTTCGGCACGTGATGCCCGTGGCATCGCCCACGTTCGTCGGACACATGACGTCGTCGCTGCCGTCGTTCATGCCCTCGCTGGCCAAGGTGGTGGCAGCGCTGAACCAGAACGTCGTGAAGCTCGAGACGTCCGGCGCGCTGACTGGGCTTGAGCGCAAGGTCATCGGCATGCTGCACAAGCTGGTGTTTGCCCAGGACACCGCGTTCTATGCGAGATGGTTGCACGATGCCGACCACGCGCTCGGCGCGATCTGCTCCGGCGGCACGGTTGCCAACCTCACCGCGCTATGGGCGAGCCGCAACAACTTGCTGGGCGCGCGTGATGGCTTCGCCGGCATCCATCGCGCCGGACTGGTGGCTGCGCTGCGCCATTACGGCCATGACGGGCTTGCGGTCGTCGTCTCAGAGCGCGGGCACTACTCGTTGCGAAAGGCAGCCGATGTCCTTGGCATCGGGCGCGACAATCTCGTGCCGGTCGGGGTCGATGCAGACGGTCGCATGCGCATCGACCTGCTGCGCGATACCATGCGTGACCTGCAGCAGCGCAACATCCGGCCGATGGCGATCGTCGGCATAGCGGGGACGACCGAGACGGGCGCGGTCGATCCGCTCGACGCGATCGCGGATGTTGCTCAGGAGGCCGGCTGCCATTTCCACGTGGATGCCGCATGGGGCGGCGCAACACTGCTGTCGGAGCGCGAGCGCTGGCGCTTCGCGGGCATCGAGCGTGCCGATTCCGTCGTCATCGATGCGCACAAGCAGTTCTACGTGCCGATGGGCGCCGGCATGGTGCTGTTCCGGCACGCGGCGTGGACGCAGGACATCATCCAGCATGCGAACTACATCGTGCGCAAGGGCTCGGTGGACCTGGGGCGCCATACGCTCGAAGGATCGCGCGGCGCGGCGGCGATCATGCTCTATGCGAACTTTCATCTGCTCGGTCGCAAGGGGTTGGCGCAGTTGATCGAACGTAGCATCGATAACGCCCGCTACTTTGCATCCCTGATAGTGCAGCAGCCGGATTTCGAGCTCGACAGCCACCCGCAGCTTTGCATCCTGACCTATCGCCATGTGCCCGAGACCGTGCGTGCCGCGCTGGCAACCGCTTCGGCCGGCAGGCGCGAGAAGATGCTGGACGCGCTGGATGCGCTGACCATCAGCATTCAGGAAATGCAGCGCGATGCCGGCCGCTCATTCGTATCGCGCACGCAGTTGACGTCGACACAGTGGAGTGGCCGCCCGATTGCCGTTTTCCGCGTGGTGCTGGCCAACCCGGATACGACGCATGCCATCCTGCAGGACATCCTCGACGAACAGCGCGCGCTGGCGGCGGCCAGCCCATGCATGGCGCCGCTGATGGCACTGGCGGTGGCGCCGGACGCGTGAGGCATTTGCAGTTGGCGAGCGCCAGTCGTCGACCGTCTCTCACTGACACCTACGGCCGAGGGTACAGCGGAGCCTACAATTCAGCTTGTGCTGATAGACGGCTCTCTCTGCGGCCGCATCGCGATCGGCAGCGGACGCTCGGTATGAAAAATCGAACGGCTCTTCATGGCCGGAAAGCGACTTCCGCCAACGGCACAAACGGCGATGTCTGTGAATTGGTATCCGGACCAACAATTATCGGAGTCTGTTCCGCGCTTGGTATGGTTTCGTAGCGGCATGATCAGCCTGCGAAGCCGTGGGCGTCAGTTTTGACGTCGCTTGACCATCGGCACCACGTCGGAATCGCCCAGCCGCGACCGTAGCATGGCATTCTCAGCGAGCAATACCTCGTTGATCGATGCCAGCCGACTCACATCCGAGCGGAGGTTTGCAATCTCCTGCCGAAGCTCACGAGTTTTGTCACGTGCCGCCTTTAGCTCCAGTTGCTTTGCGTTGCGCTGAGCGCGACTGTCGCGACCTTGGGCTAGTCGAATGGCTTCAGCGATCTTGGGGTAGTGGTTGTGGATGAGCGGACCGGTCACCCCAGCCTCTTCGGCAACTGCGCTGATGGTAAGCTTCTTCGCCTTGGTGTGGCGAGCACGACCTTGCTGGATTCGAAACATCGCCAGGCGTAGATCCTTCTCGCGCTGATCTGCTGGCTTGCGTTGTTTGCTCATGGCGCGGCAGACTCCGAATTGTCCCCCTGACTCAGGGTCACCAACACATCGCGACAACGCTGCATGTCTCGGCGGACCAGATTTCGTCCGCCTTCGCCGATGTCATCACAGGCTAGCACCTCCTGCAGATGATCATGGAGGCCCCGATAGAGCGGAGCGTACTCTGGCCCGATGACCGCGTTATTGCAGCCGCTGCAACGCGTGCGCTCTAGATCATTGCCGACACACCGGTTATCGTCGGCTGTGCACCACGCATGCCCGTTGCTGCGGATGGACGTACTTTCCGCCAACGACCGAACCATCTGGCGGTGGTCTTTGAAAATGGTCACGGCCTGGCCGCCCCGCCAGGACACGATATTTCGACCGTATCCACCGGCTAGGGCGGTGCCGGGTCGCAGCCAGCCTTCCACGACTTCATTCTTGATGTCGTCGAGTTCAGTCTGGATCTCGGCGTAGAGGGCAATCTCCTGTGACTCGTTGAGAGCGTAGCCTAGCGTCATGTCCATCGACCAATGCTTGAAGTGTGATCGTAAGTACCGCAGGTCTCCGAACTGACTCCGGGCGGCATAGCTTGCGAACTTCCGGCGAAAGTGATGGCTGGCCAAGTCCCAATCCAAGCCGCAATTCTGCGCAAACGATTTCAACGCCTTGTTCCACGCCCCTAGTGACATCGTGCGCACCTGGTTGCCTCTGTTCGGCGTCATGGCCACGAAGACGGCGTTCATATGCAGTTGCGCCTCGGCAAGCTCAGGGTCCAGGGGGTTCTGCGAACGAAGAGCTTCGATCTCGGCCTCGATCACGGCCCGATAGGGAGCAGACCACCGCTCCATCACCTTCAGCGCAGTCACAACCGCCTCAGGAACCATCCACTCTGCGCGGCCTTCGCCTGTCTTGGTGGATTGCGAACGCATCCAGTTGTAAGTCCGGGGCTCACCCTTGTCGTCTGCGGCCGCCTCCGTGGCGTAGCAGGCTCCCCTTTGGACAAAGCCGAGTTCATGGTTGCGGCACCCGGAAAGGCTCGCCACGACGATGTAGCAGGCGGTGCGCAGTTCGATCACCGCCTTGTTGAACTCCCACATGTCCGCCCAGCCCCGACTTCGGACGAAAATACCCTCGGCCGGTGTCTTCCCGCCGGCCGCCTGCCGCAGGATCAAGATCTCATCGCGGACATCAAGAAGATCATCGGCTGCTTCAACCAATGACCAGGCGCGCTGAAAGAGAGTGGTGAACACATCGTCCGGCATAAGCGGGGTCTTGCCTCCCCGAAACCCCGTTCCTTGACCGGTCAGACCGGCCAAGTGGGTGGCCGACGTGCCGGCCCAAGGATGGTCAGGCATTACATCCCTCGTGTACTGACTCAACTCATGGAGCGCCTCGACAGCGCCGTATAGCTGTCCAAGCGAGGAGGCTTTCAGCAGTTCTCCCGCTCTGGCGGAACCTTGCCGCTGGCGATGCTGTCTGCAGAAGTCAACGAACAGCGAGCACGCGAAGGGCGTGACATCGGCCAGCCTAGTGATGTTCAATCGCACCAAGTGCTGCAGGAATGACTTGGCGTCCACAAGGAGCTTCGTCACGGCGCGAGGCGACGGCCTTTTCTTTCCCTCGCGTCCGCGGCGCATGTAGTGCCACAAGATCGCCTTCATCGTGGCCCGCCAGCCCGCGGGTATGGCGTTGAAGTCTACGTACTGTTCCGACGCTCCCTTGTTCGTAGGCTGCCCGACGAGCCGCCACTTTGGGTCGCCGTACCGGCTGAGGATGACCACCTTGCCGTTGATCGTGCAAGTCGAGATGATGGTGGCGGCGAGGTTGTCCTGATCAAGGATTGGCTGGCCGACAGGCTCCTGGTCCAGCGCTCTTCTGGCTAGGGACATCACGCCAGTGAATTCAATTCGTTGATGATTGTGGGGCTGGCCCAGAGGGGGTGAGGATCGTGTCGTGCCCGTTCTCGGGCGGCATTCACCTGCTCAGGCTTGAACAACTTGCGGCGAAGGCCGGCTTGGATGACGTCGCGGTCGATCAGACGAGGGATGTGGGCAAGGTGGTGGTCCCAGCGGCGCTTATCCACGCGCGGGCGCTCGCGCAAGATCCGAAAGTAAAACGAGAACAACCGCCATAGGTCATCGCCGGTGACGACGTAGTTGCGGCAGCGAAGACAGTTCAGAAAGCTTTGGCAAAGGTCGCCGTTTCGTTTTGGGGCATACTCGCCGGCGGTGGTGTCCGAGCACCGGCCAACCGGCGTTCGTTCAGTGGCACCGAGGGTGTTTGTCAAAAGCTCCTCGACCAGCACCAGGCCCATGAAGCGCCAGTTTTTGCGGGCATCTTCGCTAGGTCGCAGGTAGTTGCGCATGGTGACGACGAGTGAGTTCCCAGCCGCGGTCGCGGTGGCGACGACATCGCCGTCCAGAATCTCGTACACGCGGTTGACGAAGGTCTTGCGCAGCCGGCTGACGTTGATCCGCATCGGCTCGCCGTCATCGCCCCGGAGGTCGTACGTCCTGACCAGCTTTTTGATTGCCTCTTCGAGGGTGCCGTGCGTCAGTGCGCTGACGCGACTTTCACTGTCCCTACTTCGTCGATACAGCCATACTCGATCACGAATGTCTTCCGGCGCCTCACGGCGCAGGCCAGCCGTCAGCGCAAGAACGCGGCGAATCAACCCAGCTACCGTGGAGCGCAGTGTCGGCGTAGATTCCACAACACGCATCACGGAATTGGATGCGCGCAGCGCCACCTTGGTGGAGGAGTAACCTCGGCGCTTGAACACGACCAGAAACTCTATTCCTTCCTTTGGATGCGCGCGCAGGCAGTTCATCGGCATCTCTAGCAATGGCGTGGTGTTCCGACCCGTGTGCAAGGCTACGACCAGCAGGGCATAGGCTGCTAGTGTTGCCGTGGGTTCTGCGTCCTCTCCAAACAGTGGCTGCACCGCCGTCCTCACGGCAAGCGTGAAGGCCTTCTTCTCGGTGGCAGATAGCGGGCGCTCCCCTTTGCCTCCGCGTGTCGAGCCGGGGAAGGGGTTGCTGGGGAACGTGGCTTCACTGCCGCGTTCGATCACGTGGACCAGTCCTCGCCGTCCCAAGGCCTGCAAGACGGACTTGGTATAGCTGTACGCCGTTCGCTGCGAGTCCGTGGCGATGCCTTGGTCTCGGAGAAAGAGCAGGTAGCTATCTATGGTGTCGCGGGTGATGTCGGTCAGGCGCATCGGTCGGCCGTTTGCGGTGCCGAGCATGGTTAGGTGCGTCAAAAATCTCGCGAGGCCTAGTTTGCAGTAGCCCACGACAGTCGTCACCTGGACGTCTGAGTCCTGCTTGCCGAGGAAGCGCTCAACCTGCCGCTGACAGGCATAGGTGATCGGGTCAATGCCGACGCCGTACCAAGGGGCGAACTCGAATGTCCGGAGCCTGGTGGTGTTCCGTCCGAATCTCACTTCAGTGCAGCTCGGAGGCATTGCTGCCGCGGTGATGACGATCCTCCCCTCAGCATCGCGCTCATGCTCTATCTGAGGAATTGTCAGATCCGTCTTGAAGAAGGTCTTACGCTTGCCCATTCAGCGCATCCGCCAGGTCATTGAGTTCGTCGTCGTACGCCAGCACAGCCTCGTCAGCCAATTCATTGACCAGATGCAGGTACACCATCGTGGTCTGCACTGAGGCGTGGCCCAACTGCTGCTTCAGAAACACCAGGGGTTCGATTCGGCTTCGGTCGCGGACCCGCTGGAGCGAGACGAGGGTGTGAGTCGCGTACGTATGGCGCAGAAGGTGAGCCCACACGCGAACGCCGGCCTTCCTGCCGATCTCCTTGATAATACGATTCAGACTTTTTCCATCGTCCGTAAACCGCTCGCCGAACTGATTGAGGAACAGCGCCTTTTGCGGCGCCCCGCTTAGCGAGGAGCGCAGGCCGCGCTCATGGATTGCGTAGTGGTTCAGGTCCTTCATCAGCCGCCGGCCGATGTAGATTGAGCGCGGCTTGTTGCCTTTGGTCTGCATCCCTTGGCCATCCTCAGGATCAAGGTGGACACGGATGTTGCGCTCTGGCCGTCCGGCAAGGTCTGGATCGAAGACATAGGCGCGCGGGAAGGAGGCCAGTTCCTCCCGGCGCAGGCCAGAGCCCACGGCAAGCCTAATAATCATGCGATGATGAGGGTTAGCGGCTGCAGTCAATAGGGCATGGACTTGTGTGAGGGTGAGATATTGAGGCAGGTCCTTGCGAGCCCTCGGCATCACATCGCGCACGGCTTTCGTTCCGCCACTTCCATCGGCATGCGCGAGAAAGCCCCCCGTACGCATCGTTCGTCGCGTCTCATAGCCAAAAGGAAGCTGCTTGATCCAGCCCCTCTGCTGTGCGAAGGAATAGAACTCGCACACGTATAAGAGACGGTTCCGTACAGTATTGCGTTGGAGACCCGCAGTTTTGAAGCAGTAGTCTCGATAGGCGGCGAGCAGCGTTTTTTTCTCTCCGCGATCTACGTCGTCCCAACGCAGGTCGTGCGCCTGAAGGAAGCTGAAGTAGTCGTAAAGAGAACGCCCTGTCGGTTCCCAAGAATTACGCGAGCCGATAGCACCGCGGAGCAGGTAGTGGCGCAGGAATTCGTTGGCTTCCGCGCAGCTCTCCATGCTGTCCCATAGGAGGATTGGGAAGCCGGGGTAGGGCCGCCCGCCCATAACAAGATCCTCAGTCGATGCGACAAGACGCATCAGAGCTGCTTGGCCTTCAACACTGCTACGGCGCGCTTGAAGTCGAGCCGCATCAGGTGCATTACCAGATCGACCGCACCTCCACCGCCTCGGTTCGCACGTGTATCTAGGAACCGGGGTCCCGTGCACAGGATTTCGTAGTCCACGCCGTCCACGTTCGCGTGCCAGCGAGTTGTGCCATGGCTCTGCCGTGGTCTAAATTGCCCATCCTGCTTGGCGTATTCAGCAACTGCACGAAGGACCACGACCGCCTCCAGTCTTCGCCAGCGCGCGAGAGTGAAGTTATCCACAACCCTCCGACCCATTTTTCCCTCCCCCGCGCCCCCACCGGCTACTCGTCTTGGAAAGACTAGTAAAATTCCTAACAGATACAAGGTTCCAGAACAACGCCAGACGCGACAATTTGAAGAAGGCATGGCGACAGCTATACGGCTATCGACACGGCATCATGATCGTCAATGCTTTCTACGAAAATGTCGCACGGCATCGGATGGAGCAGCGAGAGCTGGCACCTGGCGAGCAGCAAGAGAGCGTGGTTTTGGAGTTCAGGCCCGAGCCGCAGCAGGACATGTTGGTGGCGTGTCTATGGTCGATCAGCAAAGGAGGAGAGGGCGAGGCCGATCTCTATTCCTTCGCTGCCATTACCGACGAGCCGCCCGCTGAGGTGTCGGCCGCAGGGCATGATCGTTGTATCGTGCCAGTCAAGCCCGAGCATGTGGAAGCCTGGTTGAATCCCGACGCGAAGAACTTGGCCGCGCTCGATGCAATCCTGGACGACCGGAACCAGCCCTACTACGAGCACCGGTTGGCAGCGTAGGGAACGAAGAATCCCGATTCCATGTCGTAGAATCGCTCACCTCCTGGCAACTCAGGGTCATTGATGCGTGTTGGCCGACCGATACCTGCTCCTCCTCAGCCCCTCTGCGATTACTGCGGCGGGAAGGCGGTTCTTGCCCGCGTGGGAGAAGAGGCATACCCGTATTTGGAGGACCACGGGCCTGTGTGGATCTGCTCCCCGTGCCAGGCGTGGATCGGCGTGCGTGCGCGAAGCAAGCAACACACCCCGCTTGGAAGATTGGCCGACGCGGCATTGCGCGAAAAGAAGAGCCGACTGCACGATGCCCTCGATCCGTTGGTCACTGCGAAGATGCGGCGCGACGGTGTCAATGCCTTTGAGGCGAGGGGCAAGGCAATGAAGTGGCTGATTGCATCGCTCCGCATTCCAGTCGACAGTCCCAGCATCCATGCCCTTTCGCTTGAGCAGTGCGAACAGGCCATCCAATGCATCGCCGAGTTCCAGGCCTCACGTGGGCGAGAGCCTTCGGGTTCCTGATGAGGGCAACGAGGATACTGTTAGCAGAAATTCCTGCTCGCGGTGTCCAGGGATCCAAGCATGGGCGACAAGTCGACAAAGCGTTGCGCGATCAGGTGCCGCACCTCGCCTTCGCATTGCCACTGGCCATAGACACCGAGTAGGGAGGCCGTCAATACCTCGCGTCGGTACTTCTCCATCACGGACGGCCAGACGATGACGCTGACGGTACCGGTCTCGTCCTCCAATGACAAGAAGACCACGCCATTCGCCGTGCTCGGCCGCTGCCGTACGGTCACGATTCCGCAGCCACGGGCAATCTGCCGCGTCGCGTAGGTGGCAAGCACGTCGGCGGGCACAAAGCGCAATGCAGCAAGCTTGTGGCGGAGCAGGGCAAGCGGGTGGCGGTTCAGCGTGAGGCCGAGCGAGCGATAGTCGCTGACGATCTCCTCGCCTTCCGTTGGCTGTGAGAGTTCGGGCATTGGCTCGTCCAGATCCGCGGGCCGCAGCAGATCCTTGTCAGGTACCGCTGCAGCCGCCTGCCACATCGCCTGGCGTCGACTACCCGTAAGGCCAATCAACGCATTGCCAGCGGCCAGTACATTGACATCGTGCCGGTCTAGCGACGCTCTGCGAGCAAGAACCTTGACGGAGGCGAAGGGCCGGAGTGCGCGTGCCGTTTCGATGCGTTCGGCCGCTTCGCGGCGCATGCCCCTCAGCTGCGAGAGGCCCAGGCGTACAGCCAGCACCGAGCCTTCATGACTTTCCAGGCTGGCGTCCCAGCCACTCACTGTCACATCAACAGGAAGAACCGTGACGCCATGGCGCTTGGCGTCCTGCACCAGCTGGGATGGCGTGTAGAAGCCCATCGGCTGGCTATTCAGCATGGCGCAGAGGAAGGCGTCAGGCTCGTGGCACTTGAGCCACGCACTCGCGTAGACGAGAAGTGCGAAGCTTGCTGCATGGCTTTCCGGAAAGCCGTACTCGCCGAAGCCCTGGATCTGCCGGAAGATGCTCTCCGCGAACTCCAGATCGTAGCCGCGCTCGAGCATGCCCGTCACGATGCGTTCGTGGTATCGCTCCAACCCACCTTTTCGCTTCCAGGCGGCCATGGCGCGACGCAGTTGATCCGCTTCCCCAGCTGAGAAGCCTGCCGCCAGCATGGCTACCTGCATCACCTGTTCCTGAAAGATCGGTACACCCAGCGTGCGGGACAGGGCTTGCTCCATCTCCGGGCTCGGATAGCTGACCGGCTCCAAGCCCTGCCGGCGACGCAGGTAGGGATGCACCATGCCACCCTGAACCGGGCCCGGCCGAACGATCGCCACTTCGATGACGAGGTCATAGAAGGTGCGCGGCTTCAAGCGGGGCAGCATCGACATCTGGGCGCGCGACTCAATCTGGAACACGCCCACCGTATCCGCCCGCGAAATCATCTCGTAGGTCTTCGGATCTTCCGCTGGAATGTCCTGCAGCTCAAAGGCTTCTCCGCGTTGTTGCGTCACCAGATCCAGGGCTCGCCGGATCGCAGACAGCATGCCGAGCGCGAGGACATCAACCTTGAGCAACCCCAAGGCGTCAAGGTCGTCCTTGTCCCACTGGATCACGCTGCGATCGGCCATGGCCGCGTTCTCGATTGGCACCAGCCTGGAAAGCTTGCCACGCGCGAGCACAAAACCTCCTGTGTGCTGGGAGAGATGCCGCGGGAAGCCAAGCAGCGACACGGCCATGTGTGCCCAGCGTTGGGACAATGCCGCTTCCGTATCCACGCCGCTTTCGCCAAAACGCTTAAGGAGATCCGCTTTGCTGTCGAACCAATGGTGAGATTTCGCGACCAGGTCGACGATCGCGGGATCCACACCTAATGCCTTGCCTGTGTCGCGCAGCGCGCTGCGAGGCCGGTAGGTGGTCACCGCGGCAGCCAGTGCCGCGCGGTCCCTCCCGTACTTGCGATACAGGTACTGGATCACCTCCTCGCGGCGCTGATGCTCGAAGTCGACGTCGATATCGGGCGGCTCGGCGCGCTCTTTTGAAATGAACCGCTCGAACAGCAGGTTGCCGCGTGCCGGGTCAACTTCGGTAATGCCGAGACAGTAGCAGACGGCGGAATTGGCTGCGGACCCGCGACCCTGGCAGAGAATGCCGTTGGAGCGGGCGAACCGCACGATGTCGTAGACCGTCAGGAAATAGGGTTCATACGACATGTCGCGGATCAGTGCGAATTCATGTTCGAGTTGCTGCTGGACGGCAAGGGGGATGCCGTCCGGATAGCGACGGTGCGCGCCGACATAGGCTTCGCCCCGCAGATAGTCGGACGGCGTGACGCCATCCGGCACCACTTCTTCGGGATACTCGTAACGGAGCTCGTCCAGCGAAAATTGACACAGGTTTGCAATGTGGACCGACTCCGTCAGGTAGCGGTGCGGGTAAATGTTGGCGAGTCGCAAGCGGGAGCGCAGGTGCTGCTCGGCGTTAGGCAGGAGGTCATACCCACATTCGGGAACCGGGCGATGCACACGGATGGCAGTCAGCACGTCATGCATCGGCTTGCGCGAGCGTACGTGCATGGTGACGTTGCCAGTGGCGACGATGCGCAGGTGATGTCGCGCCGCGGCCGCTTCGACCGTGCCGCGGTGGATATCGTCCATCGGCTTGTAGAGCAGGCTCAATCCCATCCACGCCCTGCCAGCAAAAGTCGCGCTCACCCATGCCGATTGCGCCTCCAGCTTCTCGGCCGCCACGCCATAGTCCGGCGTGAACACGATCAAGCAATCTGGCAGCCCCTTCAGATGCTCGGACGGCGCTTCGGGCGCGGCCAAGTCGCGTGGGGTCAGCACATAGGAACCCTTGGCGGCGCGCATGCGCGCGAGCGTGATCAGTTCGCACAAGTTGCCATAACCTTCGCGGTTACGGGCAAGCGCAAGGAATGAGAGCGCGGGAGAGCCGTCGGCGTTCTGCAGCCGGAACCAGGCGCCAATTACAAGGCGAAGGCCGGCATTCCTGGCCTCTGTGTGGGCACGAACGATGCCCGCTAGCGAGCACTCGTCCGTGATGGCGAGCGCGTGGTAGCCCAACTGAGCGGCGCGCTCAGCGAGCTCTTCCGGCCGTGAGGCGCCGGCGAGGAAGGAGAAGTTGGAGCGGCAGTGCAGTTCCGCGTAGGCGGGCAGACCTGCCTTGGCGTTGATGTCCATGGTTTTCAGCCGAAGAGGCCATGCAGATACCACCGAGCCTCATCGCCTTCTCGGCTGCCCATGCGTTCCTGAAAGATCCAGTAGCAGGTGTGGTCCTTCGCCTCCGCAACGAAATAGTCGCGTGTCACCAGCTGGCCGCCCCACCAGCCCGACTCGATGCGCTCAGGCGGTGAGACGATACGCAGTGGCGATCCGTAGAAGGGACGGTGGTCGCGTTCAATCAGCGGCACCGGCTTGCCGAGCAGCCAAACAGGACGTGGCAGGCCTGCGGGCAACGTTGCGCTGGGCGGCTTGTCAGTGGCAGACTGCCAGCTGTTGGCGACTTCCGGGCGGTAGTCTGCACGCAAGCACGGTTGGCGGACATTGTCAGCGCCGAGGCGTGCCACCAGCAACTCAAGCAGGCGTGCATGGTCCGCCGGCGTGCCGCCCGGTTCTGGAAACAATGAATCGCTGGGGGGTGCCACCGGCTCGGTCTCGATGGCAGACACCGCGACGGCAATCATCGGCGCCTCGACAGTCAGCCGCGTCAGACGCTCTTTGAGCAGGCGAACCAAATGCTCTTCATGCCAGTTGGGCTCGGCCAGCGCAATCTCAATCTTCGTTGGTGCGATGGCAGCGGGGCCGCGCTCGTGGCGCAGTTCGACCGCAAACCGCTTGATGGCCAGGTGCCGGGCGGTTAGCCAGCCGACCATCTGTACCAGCAAGCCGCGAGTGTAGGCAAGGGCGGACTCAGCGTTGTCCATCCTATCCGGAAGATCCACCGCGGCGTCAAACGATGGGGGAGCTTCGACCCATTCGAAGACTTCAGGTGCTTCCCCATGGGCGCGATCCAACGCCTCAAGGATGGCGGCGCCGCATCGGCGCTGCAGGCCTGCGCGCGGCAGCCGGCGCAGGTCTCCTAGCGTCCGACAGCCGAGTCCGTCCAGCCACTCATCAAACGGCCGCGCCGCCGGCAGGATCGCAACGGGGATGCCGACCAGCGCTCGCACCAATGTGGGCATACTTAATGCCGTTCCGCCACCAGAGCGCGCAAGTAGCCAAGCGCCTTCGGCGGTTGGTGCGCATCCCGCGACAGGACTGAACCCCATTGCCCTGACGGCCGCCAGCATCCGTTGCCGCAGCTTGCGGACGCCGCCGAATAGTCGCAGCGTGGTGCTGATGTCGACAAGCACCGCCGCCTCCTCGGACGCAGCGACATTGGGCGAGAACTGCAGCATCGCCATCATGACACGCTCGAGCGCCGCCAGTTCTGCGCAACCATCGCGGTCAAAGAGAATGGTCTGCGGTGCGATCGTCTGTACGCCACCGCGGCGCATTGCCGGCTTCACGCCGGCCGCAATGGCCAGCGGCGACGCCATATGCACGCGCTCCCTGTCCAGGACAGCAACCGCTAGCTCAGTGGACCAGTTCGGTCGGAATACTTCGAGGGGCAGGGACGACAGGCGCAGGCAGATCCACAGGCGCAGCATGGCGATACAACAGAATGGGGGAGGGCTGCAGCGCTATGTGGAGCGGCGATTCCTGCTGCGGGCCTCGACGCTTAACGAACTGCACACGAATTCCGTCCGATGCGGGCTCCAATGTCAGGCGCAGCGGCGCCGGCGAGGCATCGCGTGCACAGGCCGTCGGACGAACCACGAAGAAAAGGACATCGGAGGCTTGGGCGGCAAGATGCAGACGCCGAAGCGCATCGTTACGCAGGTGCGACTGCCAAAAGACGAGCGCTCCGCAGGTCCCGGCGCGCAAGATCTGCTCCGCGGCCCACAGGGCGTCAGCGGTGTGCCGGGTTTCGATCCAGAGAGTCTGCGCGGACGGGACGCCCCAGTTGGCGAGCGCCAACGCTTGAGGCGCGTGCGGCGGTGCCAGAAGCGCGACAGGGCGGTTCGAGCGCGCGACGAGAGCAGGGCGTAGCAAGCGCAACTCGCCGATACCCGGCTGGCGCTGCAGCAACTCCGTCAGGCAACCGATCGGCCAGCCGCCGCCCGGAAGCTCCTTGTCGAGCGACGGATACCCGGTTGGAACGGTGCGTGCGTTGCCCCGAGCAAGCTGCGAGGCAAGCCAAAGTGACGGATGAATGGATTCTGGGGCGACGGTTAGCATGGCGAGCTCCTGCCCCCAGTGTACTGTATATTTATACAGTATTCACCTGCATTATCCGTCACATGAGCGGTTCCATCGCGCGATCGCTGCCACCAGCGGCCAACCAGCCCTGTTGCGAAAATCGCATCAGGGCTCGTATAATTTGGGTGTTGCAGGCAAGCGCGGAGCTTGTAGAGGTCGTCGAAAGACGGCAGCCCGTTTTGGGTGGGATCCTCGAATCCGGGGCCTGCAACCGTCTTTTCTCAGTCGTCGCGCACCGCGGCGATCACACGCCGACGCTCCCCATCTTCTGCGTCGCCGCACCAAAACTTCAAGCCGTAGCCGTCCACCTGTCCATTGCGCCGATACAGGTTGCGTGCGAGCATGCGCAGGTATCGGTCTTCCGTCTCCCCATACTGATTTCTGTGGACTGCGTAGAACGCGCTCGTCGCCACGGCGTCGGCGACCTGCAGGCCTGCCAACTGGTCGTGATTCACTGCGCGCACGCCATCAAGGTCGAGGCTGTCCCAATGGATGCGGCAGTCTTCCCGGCCCTGCAGTCGCACAAGGTAATGATGGAGGTCGGCATAGGACATCGCCGATCGGTTCGAGAAAATCAGTTCGGCCTTACCATCACCCTCACCAGGGCGCGCGGTATCCCTGCACAGCCAGCTCACGCGTTCCAGCAAAAGGCGGATCGTGTAGCGGTATAAGGAAAACGCCTCCTGCTGAAAAACCTCCGGGTCGGCGATTGAGGGCTTGTGGACCAGCACATGCACGTGCCGCAGTGGCGCCTCCCCAATCATGCGCGCCAGAGGCACCCGGTGCTCATGCCGCAGGTTGCGAAAATGCAGGGGCGATTTAGCAGGCTTCCTCAGTAGCTCCCTAGCGTTCTTGACGAGTTGCACCATTGCTAGGTCGTTCACAGTGCGAACTACCGTGGCGGACTGGACGAACCACCTCGAACTACCTTGCTCGTTGGGAAGGAACACAAATCCTTCGTCGCCCGACTCGTCGATATAGACGCGAAAGCTGGAGGTCATGCGTGATGCGTTGGTTATATGAGGGTGCCATTATGAGGCACACCAAAGGGCCGGGCTTCAAAATGATCTCGCTATGGACGCTACTTGGCCGGACGGACGTGCCCTATCCGTTGTCGGAAATGGCGGCAGGCGTCTGTAGTGGGCGCCCCGTCACGCCGATCACGATCTGCAACGCGCTGCTGGCGATCAGGGCGAACCGACACTTGTCGATGTCGAAGTCCTTGGTGTCCACGCTGAACAAGGGGTCGGCCATCGGCCTTGTGTGGGCTCATAAATCTGGAAGAATGCGTGGCAGGAGTTTTACTGGCTTGCCCTTCTGGGACTTCTCGAGGGGCGACCAATCTTCTGTTCCTGGGCTGCCACTTCTTATGGCAGAAACGTTCCCCTTCGGACCAGAAAGTCTTTGCAACGGTAGTTGAACGATTGAGCAGTTCCTCCAGCCGCAGCCCTTCCACCACGGTGGTATGGTCTTCGCTGCAGCAGCTCATGGCACAACCTCGCACGGCCTTGCCCTCGATGCAGCCACTCCTCCAGGCGAGTGCCTGGTCGGAGGTCGCGGCGACCGGCGTCGAAGTCGGCGCGCCAGGCTCGTGCGTTTAGAGTGACAGCCAGCGGCTAGAGGCCTTTTGTCGCGGCCTCACGATGAACTTGCGGCCGGCGCTGTCACAATCGCTAACTAATTTGATAGCTTACTTCACGACCTCGAAGCTACGAGCCTCTCTCTGATATAAATGCTAATAATTTCAGTAAGTTAGAAGAAGCGCTTCTATTTGCTGGTCATTTGATAGCGCGTACCGCAGGCCTCCATTTATGGAAAGAAGCCAGGAAGAGGTCCACGCTGCGCTGTTATGTGCGTGCTGTGCCCGGTCGCACTGAATGATTTAACATAAATCTTTTTATGCGAACTACTGGTGTAGCGGCAAAGTTGTAATGTCCGGTTCGGGGGTGCGGATGAATTCTTGGACTACTTGGAGGTAGTTCATGTATTCGTACGAGGATCGCATCAGGGCGGTCAAGCTGTATTTAAAGTATGGAGGAAAGACGGCAACGGTCGTTCGTGAGCTGGGCTATCCGTCGGGTAAGAACCTGAAGCGGTGGGTCAACCTTTACCAGGCACTGGGGGACCTGCCCGAGCACCGCCGTCCAAGGCATCGATACACGCTGGAGCAAAAAAGCGTGGCGGTGGATCACTACTTCGGTCATGGCTGCTCTCTAGTTGGTACCCGCAGAGCCCTCGGGTATCCCAGCACCGAAATGCTGGCCCGCTGGATTGAGGAGCTGCGCCCTGGCTCGCGTCGCATGGTCACGAGCACAAACACCAGTGCGCCGTTTGCGTCCGAGCAGAGACGTCAGGCAGTCACTGACCTTTGCGCCCGCCGGGGCTCAGCGGAGGAAGTAGCGAAAAAGGTTGGAGTAAGCCGACCGATGCTGTACAAGTGGAAAGATCAACTGCTCGGAGACGAGGCATATCGATCTATGCGCAAACGTAAATTGGCCTCGCCTGAAGACGAGCATGCAGCGTTGCTGGAAAGAATCGCGCAGCTCGAACAGCAGGTACGCCAGCTGCAACTTGAGCGCGACATCCTGGCGCAGGCGGGCGATCTAATAAAAAAAGACCAAGGCATCAACTCCCTGACCCTGACAAACAGGGAGAAGACACAGGTGGTTGATGCCTTGAAAGCTACGTATCCGTTGCCTGAGCTTCTTCGCGTCGTCGGGCTTGCGCGCAGTAGCTACTTCTATCACAAGACAGGCTTGAGGCTGCGCGATAAGTACGGCGATGTACGTAAGGCCATGGTCGAGATCTTTGACAGCAACCATCGCTGCTATGGGTACCGTCGTATCCACGCGATGCTGCGTCAGCGAGATATTCGGATCTCCGAAAAGGTCGTGCGCAAATTGATGGCGGAGGAGCAGCTTACTGTCCGTCGGCCTCGTCGTCGGTACAGTTCCTACAGCGGGGAGATTGGCGCTGCCCCCGAGAACCTGATTGCTAGGGATTTCCATTCGCAGGCGCCAAATCAAAAATGGCTGACAGACATCACCGAATTCCAGCTTCCAGCTGGCAAGGTGTATCTATCGCCCATGATCGATTGCTTTGACGGCAAGGTTGTAAGTTGGTCTATCGGCACGAGGCCTGACGCACAATTGGTCAATAGCATGCTCGACGGCGCCATCACCACGCTCACCGATGGCGACAGCCCCGTAGTACACAGTGATAGGGGCTCGCACTATCGTTGGCCGGGATGGCTGCAGCGCATCAAGGCGGCTGGTCTCATCCGTTCCATGTCGCGAAAGGGCTGCTCACCTGACAACGCAGCCTGCGAAGGCTTCTTCGGTCGCCTGAAAAATGAGATGTACTACTGTCGCAACTGGGCTGGCACGACGGTAGAAGGATTCATGCACGAGCTAAACTCTTACATCCAGTGGTACAACGAGCGGCGCATCAAATTGTCGCTGCGCGGCATGAGTCCGGTCGAATACCGGCGCCACCTTGGAATCGCAACTTAACTCAGTCCAAGAATTCATCCGCACCCCCTTCTAGCAAAGTTGAAATGTCCGCCTGAGGCGCCTGTCCATGGTATTCAGCCTGCCCGGTTGAATGCAATGGAGGATGTCCGGGGATGGCGGGAACCGAGGTCATTACAGTAAGCATGCGTGAGTTAGACAGGCTCAAGATCGTCCAGGCGGTCGTGGATGGTCAGTTGCGGCCCGGGGTGGCTGCCGAACGGTTGGAGATCACGGACCGGCAATTCCGGCGGCTGCTGGAGCGCTATAGGCAAGAAGGCGCATCCGGGCTGGTTTCTCGCCGGCGCGGTCGACCCAGCAACAATCGCATGCCAGCGGACCGCGAATCCGTGGCCCTCGGCCTGATTCGGGAACACTACGCCGACTTCGGCCCGACCCTGGCGGCCGAGAAGCTGCGAGAGCGTCATGGGCTAACGTTGTCCAAAGAAACGATCCGCCGACTGATGACGGTGGCCGGCCTGTGGGTGCCGCGCAAACAGCGGCCGCCGAAGGTCTACCAGCCTCGTAACCGGCGCGCCTGCTATGGCGAACTGATCCAGATCGACGGCAGCGATCACCGCTGGTTTGAGGAGCGCGCCCCAGCCTGCACCCTGCTGGTTTACGTCGACGACGCCACCAGCCAGATCATGGAACTACGCTTTACTCATTCGGAATCCACGTTCACATACTTTGCGGCGACGCGGGCCTATCTGGAGCGCCACGGCAAGCCGGTGGCGTTCTACAGCGACAAGGCCAGCGTTTTTCGGGTCAACAAGAAAGGGGCAACCAGTGGCGACGGCCACACCCAGTTTGCGCGGGCCTTGTTCGAGCTGAACATCGAAGGTATCTGCGCCAACAGCAGCCAGGCAAAAGGCCGTGTCGAGCGGACTCACCTGACCTTGCAGGACCGGTTGGTCAAGGAGTTGCGCCTGCGTGGGATCAACACGATGGAGGCAGCCAATGCCTTCATGGCGGAATTCATCGCCGACTATAACGCGCGCTTTGCCAAGGCGCCGCGCAATGACCACAACGCCCATCGGCCGCTGCGACCCGACGAGAACCTGGATCTCATCTTCGCGTGGCGCGAGCCGCGCTGTGTGTCCAAGAGCCTGACGATTCAGTACGACAAGATGCTCTACCTGCTGGCGGATACGCCAGAGCATCGGAAACTGGCCGGTCGCTATATCGATGTCTATCACTATCCGGACGGCAGAATCGAGCCACGCGCAAATGGCGCCGCCCTGCCCTACACGATTTACGATCGGCTCTCGGAAGTGGATCAAGGCGCGATCGTTGATAACAAGCGCCTGGGGCACGTATTGCAATTAGCGCAATACGTTCAGGAGAAGCGCGACAACACGCGGTCACTCTCTGTGCCTGGCACGGAGGGGGCTCCCCGCAAGCGTGGACGACCGCCCGGCAAGAAGTCGCAGCGCTCGCTGGGCCAGAACGATATGTTGGAAGCGCTGCAACGGTTGCAGCAGCAGCCGTGGCCGCTGAACGGAACGGAGAATTGATTTCAGCTTGACACCTGGAAATTCAAATCCGCCCTGCTGGCATGACGGCCTCACCCTGATCACAACTCTGCCGCTTCAGGCCAGCACCACCGCCCTACGGGAACCCCAAAAAAGACAGAACAAACAAGCTGGACAGACACCGGACAACCGGACATTTTAACTTTGCCGGGACGGGGGTGCGGATGAATTCTTGGACTACTTGGAGGTAGTTCATGTATTCGTACGAGGATCGCATCAGGGCGGTCAAGCTGTATTTAAAGTATGGAGGAAAGACGGCAACGGTCGTTCGTGAGCTGGGCTATCCGTCGGGTAAGAACCTGAAGCGGTGGGTCAACCTTTACCAGGCACTGGGGGACCTGCCCGAGCACCGCCGTCCAAGGCATCGATACACGCTGGAGCAAAAAAGCGTGGCGGTGGATCACTACTTCGGTCATGGCTGCTCTCTAGTTGGTACCCGCAGAGCCCTCGGGTATCCCAGCACCGAAATGCTGGCCCGCTGGATTGAGGAGCTGCGCCCTGGCTCGCGTCGCATGGTCACGAGCACAAACACCAGTGCGCCGTTTGCGTCCGAGCAGAGACGTCAGGCAGTCACTGACCTTTGCGCCCGCCGGGGCTCAGCGGAGGAAGTAGCGAAAAAGGTTGGAGTAAGCCGACCGATGCTGTACAAGTGGAAAGATCAACTGCTCGGAGACGAGGCATATCGATCTATGCGCAAACGTAAATTGGCCTCGCCTGAAGACGAGCATGCAGCGTTGCTGGAAAGAATCGCGCAGCTCGAACAGCAGGTACGCCAGCTGCAACTTGAGCGCGACATCCTGGCGCAGGCGGGCGATCTAATAAAAAAAGACCAAGGCATCAACTCCCTGACCCTGACAAACAGGGAGAAGACACAGGTGGTTGATGCCTTGAAAGCTACGTATCCGTTGCCTGAGCTTCTTCGCGTCGTCGGGCTTGCGCGCAGTAGCTACTTCTATCACAAGACAGGCTTGAGGCTGCGCGATAAGTACGGCGATGTACGTAAGGCCATGGTCGAGATCTTTGACAGCAACCATCGCTGCTATGGGTACCGTCGTATCCACGCGATGCTGCGTCAGCGAGATATTCGGATCTCCGAAAAGGTCGTGCGCAAATTGATGGCGGAGGAGCAGCTTACTGTCCGTCGGCCTCGTCGTCGGTACAGTTCCTACAGCGGGGAGATTGGCGCTGCCCCCGAGAACCTGATTGCTAGGGATTTCCATTCGCAGGCGCCAAATCAAAAATGGCTGACAGACATCACCGAATTCCAGCTTCCAGCTGGCAAGGTGTATCTATCGCCCATGATCGATTGCTTTGACGGCAAGGTTGTAAGTTGGTCTATCGGCACGAGGCCTGACGCACAATTGGTCAATAGCATGCTCGACGGCGCCATCACCACGCTCACCGATGGCGACAGCCCCGTAGTACACAGTGATAGGGGCTCGCACTATCGTTGGCCGGGATGGCTGCAGCGCATCAAGGCGGCTGGTCTCATCCGTTCCATGTCGCGAAAGGGCTGCTCACCTGACAACGCAGCCTGCGAAGGCTTCTTCGGTCGCCTGAAAAATGAGATGTACTACTGTCGCAACTGGGCTGGCACGACGGTAGAAGGATTCATGCACGAGCTAAACTCTTACATCCAGTGGTACAACGAGCGGCGCATCAAATTGTCGCTGCGCGGCATGAGTCCGGTCGAATACCGGCGCCACCTTGGAATCGCAACTTAACTCAGTCCAAGAATTCATCCGCACCCCCGACCCGGACATTTCAACTTAGCTTTGACAACTGGTATGTTTTGAAGTGTTGCGCTGTGGCGGCGGTCGGCCACAGTAGTTCAAGGCTTTCCAGGCGATTCTGCGCAACAGATGCGGCGACTACCATCGCGCAACAGCGGGCCATTGGCTTTTTCCTCTGCAAGCCGTCTTTTGACCTTGAAAACCGCTGCATCGGCTCTTGCCAAGGGTCACGCAACACCATCCCGACCCACCAAGAATGCGTCATATGCCGTATAAATCACTTATGGCAGGATGTAGCATGGCGCCCAGGCCGCTTTCGCCGGGATAATTTGACTGGCATTACCTATGCCAGAACAGCCAGGCGAGCGCTGACGAGCCGGTTAAGGCTGACGCCTTGCTCCGCCGCCTGCGTCGCCAAGGAACGATGCAACTCCGGCGGGATGCGAAGCGATAGGACGCCGCTATATTGCTTGTCCGCCAGCGGAACGGGGACTTCTTCGCCGCCGGACTTCATGTCGGCAACGGCTTCCGCCACGACCTGCCGGATACCGGCCAAGGCGTCTTCAGGCGTGGAGGCGAGCCAAGACAATGACGGGAACTCTGCGCATAGCCCGACGTGCTCCTGGTCCTCGGTCGACCAGGTTACTCGGTACGTATAGTGGTCAGTTGGCATTTTTTCCCTCGTGCAGCTTCTCAATCGCCTTCAGCACTTGGTTGGCTTTCCCCTTGTCATTCTGAATGTTCACACGTGGGTCGCCCGGCCAAGGTGTTTTAAACACTGCATGGCTAGTGCCCGATTGCCTGGCGGTACCGAAATATTCTTCGCACACCTTCATGAGGTTCGAAAACCGCACATTGGCTGGCAGGCTCCTGGCGCATCTGCGCCAAGATCTTACGGGTGTCTGTCATGACAGCGTGGTATCAATAGTGCAACCATTTGAAAATCAAAGTGCGCGAACGGCTCAGAACGCCTTACCCGGCAAAACCCAGTCGAGCCGTGCGCGCCGGCCGCGCGGGGCGGTTGAAAGGCGGGTGTTTAACACCGAAGCGAGAACCGCTTGCCTCAAGTGCAGAGGCTCACGCAGCGCCCGGCTCTGCTATACGACCACCCAAGGACCCGAGCTGGAGATGCCGATCGCCGTTAGCGCCGCCGACGGGGTCGCGCCGGCGGTTTGCTTTCGTCGGCCCCCGTTGCGTTCGCGCTCGCTTCGTCCGGTTGCTGACTCCCAACGGCGGACGTCTCCGCGCCCTTGGCCTCCAAGTGAGCACGCAACGCTCTCAGCTCGGCCTGTGCCTCAGCGGCCAGGCTGACCGCTTCGATTAGCTTGTCCCGCGTGGACTGATGCGCGGCGTGCACCTCTGTCAGTTCCTGGCGTGCTTGCCCTTCCCGCGTCTCGGCGCTACTCAAGCGCGCTTCAGCGCGTTGGCGAGCCGCCTCTTCTGCCGCGCGCTGGGCTTCGGCAACGGCCGCGGCCTTCTCGGCCGCGGCGCGCAAAGCCTGCTCGCTCCCCCATTGACCCCGTACCGCGACCACTTCGTCCTCCAGGCGAGACACTGCTTCCAGGCGCAGTTCCGCTTGTGCCAGCGCGCGCCGTACGCGTGCCAACTCCTCCTGTTGGCGTGCCGCCCCTTGCTGCAGACGCTCAATTTCGTCGGCCTGCTCGTTCGCCCTGCCCGCGACGGTATCGCGATCGGTCGTCACTTCCAAGAGCTGCTGCGCCAGGTCGTCTCGCTCCTTTTCAAGCGCTTCGCCGTTCGCTGCCATCGCGGCGAGCTCATTCATCGCCTGCGCCAGGGCGGCCTCCGCTTCGGCGGCCGCTTCCTCGGCGACTTTGGACAACTCGGCGCCCAGCGCGGCAAGGAGGCGTGAATTCGGTTCGCTGAGCTTGCGTGGTGGCCGCTTCTGCTGCTGTTCCTGCCAGGTCGACCAGTACCGATGAATCGTGTTCATGCTGCCGCTGCCCAACCGCTCGCGCACCGCGGTCAGCGTTGGCTTTAGCTGTTGGGCGACCAGCGCCTCGGCAACCGCGGCCACTTGCTCGTAGGTGATGCCCGGACGTGCCATTTCGTATTGCTCGTGCTCCGTTGATATCGTATTGAAAATAATACGATACGATACGAAAAACAAGTACGAAACGACGGTGAAGGGGGAAACGGGTGCATGGCCCCGGCAGACGCCGCCGAGCCGCTCGGCCGCCGAACAGGCTGGGTGGAAAGGCCGCGAGCGGCCAAGGGTCTACCTCGAGACTGGTAGGCGCCCCGTCGCAAGGGGCCGCAACGACCCGAGGTACTCGATTTCCGGCGGAATGGATGCGGAATCGAAAGCGCGAAATCTAGCGCCAACCGTTCGGGCGTCGCTCCTTGACTTCGCGTTGGTGCCGATAGAGTGAAAGCATCCCTTCGACAACGATGCCAATGCTCTCCCACCAAACGCAGCTCCCCCTGTTCCCGACCTCGTCGGGCCGCGTCCATCCCGCCAGCGCGTCGGCGCTACTGCTACTTGCCTGTTCCGGCACGAAGCTCGACCGGCAGGCGCGTGCCATTGACCTCTACCAAGGCGTGATGTACGACTCCTATCGGGCGCACCTGCGACGGGAGGCTAGACCGAATGTCCTGATCCTCTCCGCACGTCACGGCTTCCTGGATCCGCACGCGGTGATCGATCCCTACGACCAGCGCATGACCGCGCAGCGTGCCGACGCGATGTTGGCCGATCTGCCGGCATTCGCGGGATCGGCGAACTGGCCAGCCCAGGTCGGCAAGGTGTTGCTGGCCGGCGGCAAGGAGTACCGCCGTGTCATGCGCGCCGCGCTCGCTCGCCAATACAACACCACGCTGCCGGCCTTTCAGGAAACGACCGGCGGCATCGGCATGCAACGCTCACAACTCGGCGCGTTTCTCGACGGTCTTGCGCCGAGGTTCAACGAGCCGATGGGCCATCACCCCAATGGCACGCCGCTCTACCGGCGCTACGGCTGGATCGAAGCCGGTGCCGTGACTGGCCTGATCTACCGGGCGGCCCCTTACCTGCCCGCCGTCAAGGCCCGTGTGCTTGCCTTGTTCCAAGGCCCATCCGGACCGACCGCCGACGCGGAGGTCGAGGAAATCATCCGCGGTCGCACCAGCATTGGCCCTCGCTGGGTCGGCGTGGCGGATCTTCACCCGCTGCAGGAGGCCGCGTGAGCGAATTCGAAAAAGCGCTGCACCAGGAGGCGAAGGCGCTCAGCGAGAATCTCGATGGCACAGCTGGCCAGCTATTGGCCCTCACGCACGCCGGCTACAAGGCGTGGGCCAAGGAAGGCAATCTGCATTTCCCGGAGCCAAAGCGCTACGCCCTGCTCCACGAGATCCTGCGCTACTGCGCCTACGGGAGTTTGCTCGAGTGCAATCCGACGCAATGGGATAGCCTGCGGGAGATTGCCGAGATGCTGGATGGGCGGTACCCACGTTATGCGTGCACGCGAGCGCGTCTGCGTGCGCGCCGCAACCGCTATGGCAGACCGTGCGTCTAACGTGCCAACGGTGCGTGCCCTGCCACAGCTGCCAGCGATATCCGCCTCGTCCGAGGCGGGCGATAGCCGCCATGTCGGACTGCCCTATCCAACCACGTCCGCCGGATTGACGCTCTCCGCGCGCAGTCGTACGCTGCCAGCTAGCGGCTGGATGTGAAGCTCGATATTCTCTCGACGAGCTCTGGCCCAGCCGGCACAAATCGCGGCTTCTAGCGTGGGGAACAACTGACGCGGCTCCGGTGTGCCGTCTATTTGTAGCGCCCACTGATGTTCGGCCGGCACGACGCTAATACTGTTTGCAGGCATCAGAAGCTCCAAAGATCGCCGCAGGCCATGCCGCGACGCCAGATGCCACCCCGTGGGGGAAGCGTATCACCCCTTGATCGAGCGTGGATCGTTGCCGAAAGAGTTGCGCTCGCGGAGCTGACCGTCCCGACCATGGATCAGCAGTTCGACCTTGTCTTGGTTGGCCTTTTCTGTCCCGGCGGCAATGGCCTCTTCCTCGCTAGGGAAGTGTGACCGCCGTCCGTGCCCTCGAATGCGACCGCCCCAACGAGCGCTTCTTCGCCGATTTTCCCCGCACGCATGGGCGGCCGCCCACGCCGCAGCCGGGGAAAAGCCGCCCACAGGATCGGCACTGAATCGGATGGCCCAGCAAGGCATAAGGCGCGTCAGCATGCCAAGCGAATGGCATTTCCGTACCGGTCGAAGACCGCACCCGGGCATGACGCCCGTCCTGATCGGCGTCTCTAGCCTTCCAGCCAGGCATGCTGATCCCTGGCCGCATCGCCGATCTTGGCCGCATGAGCCGCTGCCTGTTCGAGCCAAGGCGCATGCGCCTTGGGTACGACCAGCATCGTCAAACCCAGGCCGTCCAGCACACGCAGGGCGTGCTCGAGATTGACGCCCTTGCCGTTCTCCAGCTTGGACAGCATGCCGATCGAGACAGCGCAATGCCTTGCCGCCTGGTCAATCGGCATCCCCTCCCCTGCCCGCGTGGCTCGAATGCGCTCGCCCAGTTGGTGAATGGCGCGAATTGTCGCGCGCGAAGGCGGCGTCGGATCAGGTAGTGGTCGCGGCATGGAGGCCCGTCCCGTGAAGAAGAGAGGTCAGCGTGGAAGCTGCTCGTCACGATTGTTTCATGAACGTGAAATTATACTCCACAACGCTGTGGCGGCCCTCTATGCCGAAGGAAACTGGCCAGCCCCGCCCGACAAACTCGTGGCGTTAGCCCATGCAGGTCTGAAGGTGTGGGCGAAGGTCGGCAATCTCCAGTTTCCGCCCGAATAGCGGTATGCGCTGTTACAGGAAATCATGCGCTACTGCGCCTGGGAATGCCTGCTCGCGTGCTGCTTCACGCAGGAGCTCCGCTTGGAGCGGATCGCGGACATGCTGGATGCCACCTATCCACGCTATGCCTGCACCCGCGCAAAACTTGCCGCGCGCCGCAACTGCTATGGCAGGCCGCGGTTCCGAACCCTCTCTTGGAAGCAATACACGCCGCGAAGCGGCGGCACGAGTGGGAGATGAGATAATTTCAGTATATAACAGCGGGTATGGCGCAAATGGACTCCCTCTGGCTCAGCAACCCGACCCAGGCTTATCGCGACTGGCAGGCGCGTGAGGCGGCCGGCGCAGATCGCCGCCCCTTCTCAGCACGCTCGATCGTCCAACATCAGGCAATGTTCGAGCATTTCCGCCGACACGTGATGACCAGGGGCTCGACCATCGCCTCATTTGGCACCGCCGATGTCGACGCGTTCTGGCAGACGACCGACGGCCGGTCGTACTCCCAGGCTACCCGCATGCGGTATGTGAAGCTGCTGGACCGCCTGTGCCGGCATCTGGTCTTCGCCGGCGTGCGGCAGGACAACCCAGCGGCCGCACTTCTCTTTGCTGAGCGCTGGCCAGACGAAGAACCCACACCCCTGTTCCTTGATGAGGCTGAGGATGCGCGGCTACAGGCCTATCTGCTATCGCCTGCCGAGGATCTGGCCGGCTTGCGCAGCCGCGCGATCGTCGCGACATTCCTCGCAACGGGTATTACAGCGGGGGAAGCGCGAGCAGCGCGTTTGAGGGATCTGATTCCGGATGCGAGCCCGCCCTATCTTTTTGTGTCGGCGCACGGCGCACGGGACGCGCACACGGTTCACCTCGCCGACTTCGCGATACCTGTATTGCGGACTTGGTGCGCGCGCCGCTCGATCCTCCCCGTCGAGGGCGACCTACTATTCACGCTCACCCCCGATGGTCGACCGATCACCGACATGAGCTTCGGTCGGATCGTGGCCACAGCACTTGCCGCAATGGGGTTCTCCGGTGCAGAGCCAAGCCCCCGCACGTTGCGCAATACCTTCTGCCGGCGCCATCTCCTGGCAGGCAGCTCACGTGATGAGGTCAGCCGCATGTTGGGGCTGGCCAGCCATCGCACTTGTGACCGAATTGCTGCGACACTGCCGGCAGCGGACGAGCCAATGCACCAAGATAGCTCGCCTGACGCGCCAGCAAAGGCCAAATAAGGAAGATCATGGATATTCCACTGGACACTGTGAAGGTCATTTACCGCCGTGCGATCGACCCAAGGGCGAGCGACGGTGAGGGTGCGGCCTGGTGGGCCGCCGTCGCGGAGGAAGTCATTGCCGTCGTCCGTGCCGAGGACACCGTGGCCGCTGCCAGCGTTATCGCATGGTGGCACCACGACTGGCATGCAGTGGGCGACTCCGCGAGAGCGGCAGCTGCACGCATCCGGCGCGCTTCCCGCGCGCTCAGGATCGGCTGATCGAGCAACCCTTGGCGCGCACACGATATCGGGCCCTCCCTCTTGCATACGCGCCTGCTTTTGCTATTCTTCGCCGGTGCGCCACCCTAAATCGCTTACAGGCGCGCATTTTTTTCTAACCAGACACGACTATGGCCACGAAAGCGAAACCCGTAGCAAAGACTGCAACGAAGACCGCAGCAAAGAAAGCTGCTCCGGCAAAGAAGGCCGCTCCGGCCAAGAAGGCTGCCGCAGCCGCCCCGGTCGCCAAGCCTCTGAAGGACACGTTCAACAAGTCGAGCCTACTCGCCCACCTGGTCACCCAGACCGAGCTGGACAAGAAGACCGTTCAGACTGTGCTGTCCCACCTCGAAAACACCATGGTGAGCGCGATCCATAAGAAGGGCGCCGGCGAATTCACCCTGCCGGGTCTGTTCAAAGTGGCGGCCATCCAGGTGCCGGCCACAAAGAAGCGGTTCGGCAAGAACCCGTTCACCGGCCAGGAACAATGGTTTGCGGCCAAGCCGGCCAGCGTCAAGGTCAAGGTGCGTCCGCTGAAGAAGCTGAAGGACGCCGCAGCGTAATCGCGACGATTCCCGCGAACAAAAAAGCCCCGACTCGCGATTTCGGGGCTTTTTTGCATTGGATCCCTACTTAGAAGGGCGAGGGCTGCGGCGTAGCAACTTGCCGCCATGCCAGCCCCGGTTGCCGGCAGGTCCTCGAAAAGCACCTCCGCAAGCGCAACGCATCGATGTCGTACTCAAGGGTTAGCCCGAGGCGATCCTTGTATGAAGTGCGCCGGGCGATTTCATCGCGCCCCATCCCCTTCAGGCATCCATACTGCGTGTAGACGTGATCAGACAACGCAAAGCACTCAGTCAGATTTCGCCATTCCTTCCACACGGGTAGGGCAAAATTTCGGAGGTGCCATCGAAGTCTCGTCGTCGCCATCCGAAAGAGATGGTCGATGACTTCGCGCTCCGTTAGCTTAGCTTGCATCTCGCTCATGCCTGTGCGGTCGTCACGGGGAAGCCAAAGCTCAAACGTCGGGTCGCCCATCACGGTAGCGATCCCGCGATGTGTTCCATGGCCTTTTCTATGCAGTCAGTCCCGGCACGCGGCAAGGGAAGGATCATCCGGCGCGACACCGTTCGTGACGGCCATTGCACGATAGCGCCTGATTTAACGTGTGCCAACGCCAATCGGTCGCATATCCCGGCGCGTTCGCGTAAGCGTCGTCGGTCGACCACAGTCGCTCGCAACGTCGTGCGTTGCCTGGCAGCGGACCTATATTGACCCGCTACACGGTGTTTGAACTGTCGGAAATGCGGCCACTCGAACGGCTAAAAGCGGTTCGCTTGACAGGGGATTCTACCGGCTACAATACGGTCCAGGTAAGCAAATTCGGCGGGGGGAAGAGAATCACTTATGCGGACAAGCTTGTCACCGGACTATCAAATTGACGCCCCGGAAACGCGTGACAGGGTGATGCATTTCCTCAATGGAATCGGGGTTCCTGCCCGATACGAAGACGGCGCAACCGGCTTCTCCGAAGGATGCTGCATCGCGCAGGGTGCGCTACATGTAGATCCTGCGTGCCGGATTTCGACAATTCTGCACGAAGCGGGGCATCTGGCCATTACACCACGGCGCTTCCGATCACTTATGAACGGAAACCTCTATGCAGGTCATCGCGAAATGCTGAAGGTCGTCGATGAGGCAGGTGTGTATCCGGACGATCCCCTCTATCGTGCAGTCATTCAATGCTCGGATCCAGAAGCCACTGCATGGGCTTGGGCAGCGGGTACCGAATTGGGGCTGCCCGGCGAAGAGATTGTTCGAGACGACGAGTACGGTGGTGATGGTGAGGCAATCCGGCTGGCGCTGCAGATGCGCGCCTACATTGGAGTACACGGACTCGCTCACGCCGGCTTTTGCGCGATTCGCGAGCGTAACGGTGTCGCTGCCTGGCCGCGCCTGCATTTCTGGACGCAAGAAGTTGGATTTCCGGAGTACGTCCCAGCTGGAGAGTAAGGGCAAGAGTTGAACTATGAAAACACCAGGCAAACCTTGTGCATCGTGTCCCTGGCGTCGCGCTGCGGGTGCGGGAGACATTCCAAACTTCGATCTCGAGCTGGCCGAAAAGCTGGCTGATACATGCCCTGACCACCGGGGCATGGGGCCGGACTTTGGAGCCAGTATCTTTGCGTGTCATCAATCCCGGCAAGGAGAGGAGTTCGCGTGCGCTGGATGGCTGGCGAAAGTCGGACACCGCCATCCCGCGGTGCGCCTGGCAGTGGTCTCCGGTCGGCTTGATCCAGCAGCACTAGAGCCTGGCGAGGACTGGCCGGAACTGCATGACAACTATCGGGAAGTGCTGGACAAGCTGCGTGCGACGTCGAATTTTGAAGACGAGGCCAAAGGAGATGAGTCGGCAGTCAAGATCGGGGGATCCAACGCCAGCGTTATTCAGCATTGCCGCCCCGTGGGATCGCCTCACTCTTCAACGGGGCAAGCAGCACGCGCGATTGACGGCACGCCTACACGAATGACGATCCAAAGTCGGAAAGTTGTGGCTTCTACAAAATCTTTGGAGAGTCAGTAGCCGTCTCAATACCCAGCGCTAACTGGTGTTGGTGTGCTCAAACGAGCGCTTACGATAGTCTCGCCGTCAACCTGAACTGGTGTTTGCCGTGAGCCGCTCGTCGCGCTTGCCCCTTTTCCTGTCAACCGCGCTGCTTCAGGACAGCCGCGCGATACCGGGAGCGCAGTAGCAGATCCGGCACCGGCGCGAGGACCTCCGCCATGAATTGAAGCTCGACGCAGGAATCGGCACCGTGTTCCCGTACCGCCCGATCAAATGCGGCCTGCGCCGCTTCCAATTGCGTCTTGACGCGGCACACGCTCAGGCGGCGGCAGCTCTGGCTCCTCGAACATCATGAGCCTCAACTGCTGTGCATGCGCGACCCAACCTCCAACAGATGCCAATGGAAGGTCGTAAGGAAGGCATCCACGCGATCAATCTCATTGCTTGGTCCCCGTCTCATCGACGACTACAACCGTGGTGGCCCACAGAAAACGACTTTGTAGTGTTTGCCCCCCTTGTGGAGCAATACGGGCTTACCGTCTTCGACTCCAGTCCTAGATGTCGCTTTCGCTTCTAACTCATCCCCCACATCCAATCCATCGCTCGCACCCATTGCTCTTATCCGTTTCGCGGTACATCGGCTTCGATCGCAGCATCGTCATCGCAAGCGCTCTTCGTTCCACTCTAGAGCCTCTAGTGCTTCCTCCCCTGCCAGCGATGGACTGAGCGTGACTTCTGCTTGCCACATATCGCCGCTGTCCCGGATGAAAATGAAACCGGAGTCGGACAGCATCTGCGCCGCAGCTGATACCTTCTTGCGCTTCAGTTCCTGCGTTTCCACGCACTCTTCGAGTAGCCGCCGCGCATGTGGCCCCATGGCGCGCAATCGCATCGCCGCCGCGTGCGCATCGGCTTCGGTCTCGTAGTGCAGGAGCATCGCTCTTTTCCTATGTTAGAGCGGCAGACCGGCGACCGAGTACAGCCGAACCGCCGAACGTGGGATGCCAAAGCGCTCAATGGAATCCTCAGTCTGGAGTGGCAGTACCATCAGCCGGTGCATGAAAGCGCCCCCGCTGGGATCGACGTGTGCAAACAGCCTCTCCACAAGTTCCCGGTTCTGCAGCGGCTCATCCACGACCACAATATCAGCACCGTTAAAATCGAACATCGGGTAGTGACCTACCGTAGCACCCCGCACCTTGCCTTCGAAATCGACCTCAACCTTCTCACTCATCAGTAGCGTCTGGCTGTCGGCATACGCAACTCGCAAGCCATCTTGTGCACGTGTTTCTTCCGTCCACTGCTTCAACGACAAGGTCTTTCCCGTTCGGCACCGACCAACGATTCCAAGAACCTTCACTGTTCCAAGACAGTCGCTCACAAGAGCTGCCACTATCGCCGGTGTCAGGATGACGTTGTTCAATTTCTTTTCCGTCTCAAACGTTATCGTTGGTCACGAAGTCCAAGAAGAACTCGAACCACAACCCTTCCTGGCCATCCGGCAGGCTCAGCGGATACTGATCCGGCTTCTCAACCACGCGCGCGCGGTAAGCCTGCTCGAATCGCTCCACATCGCTGCGCAGCTCGGCGATGAAAGCATCGAGGGTCTGTGCCATGCTTTGCTTTTCCGTTATTCAGGGTGGAAATCTTGCGAGAGCACGTCATCAACAGCCCAAGGCAACGCTTCCGGGAAGACATCGAGATCCAGGCCGGTCTCATTGCTCGCGATGCTGCGGGCCTTTGACCATACGATGTCGAGCCACGCAGCATCGCTGAACTTACCCCGCAAGCTTGGGGCTTCATTCAGCACGTAGGCAACTTCCTTGCGCTGTGTGCGAATGTTGAACTGCCAACTCTTGCTGCGGCGGGAAGGCTGAAACTGCCACTTCAGCAGGTGCGCCAGCAGCACGGACATGCGGCTTGCCAATTCGCGTTGTTCGCTCTTGCCCACGTCCTCGATCTCGTCTGCAATGTGCCGAACGTCGATGGCCGACAGCTTGCCCCCACGCAGCAGTGCGGCCTGCTCGCCTGCCCAGGCCACCACATCCTTCTCATAGGCCGTACCCATGACGGCTCCATCAAATGTGGCTTAATGCCAGGTGCACACGTGCACCACGTCAAGCGCGCTCGCTTGGCTTCCCGATCGTCTTCCTGGCGTGATTGATGACCGCATCCGGGCAATTACGCCGCCGCGTACTGTCCGGTGCTGCCAGATATGATTTCCAAGTGGACAGGGAAATCGGAAAGGCTTGCCCCTTGTTGACCAACGCCAGCGCTTCCACCTGGGTGATGCCGGCTTGCACGATCAGCGCACGCAGCTCCGCGCCGTTATCCTCTTTGACTTCGTTCATAACTTCGCGCTTAGGTGCACTTGTGCACCAAGAATAGCACACGGCTCTCCCATGCCGCCTTGGAGCCGTCCGAGCTATGAAAGCTGGGCCCCTCACCCATGGTTGCTCCAGTTTTCTGTCAGAAGAAATGGAAAAGCCGGTCCCTTTCGGAACCGGCCATGGATTGAAATAGAGAAGGCGATTACGCCCCGGCAGCAAGCGCCGTGACGTCGATCATGCCATCGGCCTCATCAACCAGCTCCGGCGTCTGGGAGATGAAGAATTCCCGTTCATATCCGCCAACCCGCAACACTTCACGCTTCATCTTCATGAAGGCGCGCTTGCGCTCCGGATCCAGCGGACCGTCCGCTTCATCAGTGAACAGCGTCTGAAAGGACTGCCGCGCGTGTTGCGCCCGATACAGGGCGATACCGCGCGTCAGGCATTCGTTGATCCACACCTTCTGGCCGCCGCTGATCACGGAAAACTCCTTCGAGCTATCGTTATCGGCATCCAGTACCGCAATCGAGAACCCCTCCCGGGCTTCCCCGCTAGCCAGCGTCGTTTGCGTCCGGATCGCGATTGTGAATCGCGGCCCATAGCAGGCGAGCAGCAAGTCATTGACGATGCCGGTAATGGCTGGCCCCGCATCATCGATCGACAACGCGATCACGCCGTCGTTGCCGAGCCCCTTGCCGAGCAGCTTCCACTGCGCGATTTCGTCGGACAGGCGTTGCACCTGCGACTCAAGCCCCGGCAAACCACCAAGCTCCCGCTCGATCCGGTCACGTTCAGTGGCCAGCGCACTTTGACGGCGGATCAATGTTTCGATCTTGCCGTCGGCCGCGCTGACCCCTTCCCGGACGCCCGCAATGTCGCGGTCGAGGTCCGCAATCAGGCCCGTCACATCGGTTACGGCCAGCGTGTCAACCTCTCGTTGCATCACAGCCAGCTGGGATTCAACATCCTGGAGATCCCGGACGAGCCGGTCCTTCCGTTCAGTCTCCTCCTGCGCCAGGGCTGCCAGGTCGCCCCGTGCCTTCCCAAGCGCAGCGGCGGCGGTGTCAAGCAACGGTCTCTGAGCCGCCAGGGCAGTCAGGCGTTGAAGCTGCTGATTGTCTCGCGCGATGTCTCGCTGCAGGGATGCCACCGCTTCACGAGCCGCCGGCAGGCGCTGCAATGCCGCGTCCATTGGCCTCAGGGCTTCCTGCTTATCCCTGTAGCTGGTACGCAGATTGGTCACCACGATAGCCTGGGCTTCGTACTGGCCTTTGGCCTCGCGGGCTTGCGCAAGCAACGGACACTGGCTGTGCATTGGGTGGCCGCTGCAAGGCACGGTATCCATGACATCGGTCTGGGCCTTGAGGGTCCGCGCCAGCTGTGCCGCCACCGAGCCGCGCTGCTCCATCCCGCGCAGCTCACTTACCAGCCCCGCATGCCGCGTCGCAAGCGCTTCGACTTCGGCCAGCTCCCGCTGCCGTTCGGCAAGTTCCGCTTGCCGACGGCCAAGGGCCATCTGCACGCCATCTTGTTGCGCGCCCGCGGCGGTGATCGCCTCGGATTGCGCAAGGGTTGCCTGGCTCGTCGCCAGGGTATGCTCAAGGTCCCGCTGCCGCGCAGTCGCCTTCGCAATCGCCGTGCGATCGTCCATGGCAAGCTGCTGGCCACGTGCCATCAACTCCCGCTTGCGCTGATGCAACTCGCGCAACCGGGCTTCAGTGCCGGCCGATGCCGCCTGCTTGGCAGCCAGCGTGGCGCGTTCCTGCTCCAGCTTGCTGCCACGGTTGAGCCGCTCCGTACGATGCGTCCGCTCAGCAGCAAGGGCCTGGTCGATCTCCTGAATCTCCCTGGTCATCGCTGCCACGGTGTCGCGCTTGCCAGACAGCACAAGTACATCCCGCTGCAGCCCATCCAGAGCACGGCTCAGCGCCTTGGCCACGTCGCCCGCTTTCGCGGACAGCTCGCGCAGGTGATCGATCCCGAGCAGCTCGGCGAGCAGCTTCTTGATCTCGGCGGGCTGGTAGCTTGCCAGCGGCCGCCGGTTCTGCGCGGAAAACACACTGGTGAAGAAGGCTTCGGCCGATCCCAGAACCGAGTCAAGGCAGCGGCCGTACGTGTCGGCCTTGCCATCGGAAACGGTGCCGTCAGACAGTTGCACCGGGCTCCAGTCGCCCGTCGCGCTCTTCTCGAACAGGTAGTACTCCGCCTTGCGGCTCTTGCCCGGGTTGCGAAACGCGAATGCCGACCGGTAAACCTTGCCGCCGTGCTCCCATTCCAGGTCCTTCTCCGCGCGCGGGGCACAGAGGTGGTCCCAGTACGAGAAAGCGTCGGCCGACATCTTCGTTGCGTGGCTCGGCATGAGCGGATACGGATGCAGGTTGTCCATGATCGTGGTCTTGCCGGCGCCGTTGGGGCCGACAATTGCAATCAGGCCAGCCGGCAGATCGGTCAGATCCACCGTAACGCTGTCCCGGTGCATGCCATCGCGGATACCGTGGAAGCCGGCGAGGGTCAGTTTCAATGGGCGCATTCGAGGACCTCCGCGCCAAAGGAGTGGAGATAGTCAGACGGGAGCTCCATGGCGCCGCCATCAAACACCGGCATCTCGGCCGCGGCCGGCACATCCTGCTCCGGCTGGCCCGCGATTGCGCGTTCGACCGAACGCACCGCCGCCGCAAACTGAACTCCGGCCATTTGCAGAAGCGCCTTCCAGTCGTCCAGGCCTGTCATGGCCCTGAGCTCCAATGCGCTCCACTGTCCGGCAAAGCCGTTCGAAAAAGACCAGATAACGTCTTGCAGCTCCTTGGACGGTGCCACGGAGTACCAGGTGTTGCCACCGTCGGTGGCAATCGCCATGACCAGTATGTGATCGCGCTTGGCAATCACTGCGCCGCGGCCGCGGCCGAACGGCTCATACATCATGCATTGCGTGAACTGGTGGTTCTCGCACAACCGCTTGGCCAGATCCGTGCGGGTCATGGCACTTTCCTCAACATGGAGCCACTTCGGACCGGCGTGATAGAGAATCATGTTGCACTCCAGGGTAGGACGGAGCGCGCCCCGGACGGGAAGCACCACGTCTGGGTAGATAGAAAAGAAATGGATACTGCTGGTCGATGCGTCAACGACGCGGGTGAAACCGGGTTTCGACAGCCACTCACGGCTGTCGGAACAGGGCTCGCATGTTCAGAGGGTTAGGCGGGTTGCCCCGCGAACAGGTCATCGGTGAGCCAGTCCATACTTGACTGGTCGGCCAGCGGCGCCGACGCGAGAACCGCCACGGGGTCCGGGCTCGGGTCGGAGCGTTCAACACCGCTTGGTGTCACTTCCGCTCGGGGATGCTCATGCGCACCAGCCTCGCGCAGTTGGGCGAGCACGCCGTCCGCGATCGACTGTGCATCGAGCGTTTCCAGCATGGTCAAACGGTCTACCAACGGGGCAGTGTCAACGCCGGTCAGCTCACCCCAGCGGGAGAGCTTTTCCGGCAGACTGGCCGCCCGGCTGATGCCTTCAGCGCGGCTACGCACGGCCGGCAAGACGCGCGTCTCGATCTTGACCTCGGCGCTTTCTCCGAACAGCGCTAGAACCGCGTCACGGTCGACCAGTTGACGATGCTCCTCGTTGACCGTCCAACGAATGCGCACGAACTTCTCAGCGGCTTCCATGGCAATGTCGGCGAGCCTTGCCATGTCCGGCGGGCCATCGAAGTCCACACACACCGTCGCGCGTGCAGGCGTGGCCACCAACGAGGCCGTGGCATGTCCGGGGGTCACCTGCCACTGCAGGTATCCCTTCTCCCCGATCTCGCCGTAGTGGAATCGCCCGATGGAGCCGGGATATGCCACTACCCTGCCCTCCCGCTCCCATTGCTGAGCGCGGTGGATATGGCCAAGCATGAAGGCGTCACACTCGGCCTCGAACAGCGCGCCAATGGTGAACTCATGGTCGAAGCCGGCCATGGGTACGCCGTGCTCGGTCTGGCAGCCGTTCACCGTGCCGTGCGACACGCCGACCGTGCGCACGCCCCATGACCGCCATTGGCGATTGATAGCGCCAGCCGCGGCCAGGTAGTGGGCAAGCTGGTCGCCCACCGCCGTCGCTGCGTTGGCCACGCCGGCGGCAGCAGCCAGTACCGCCTTGTTGACGGTCGGCACGCAGGTGAAGACCACTTCGGGCATGCCGTGCTGGGCCATCAGCACGTCGATTTCCGCGGGCGAGAAAACCGGGCCGTCCGACGGTACAAACTGCCCCGCGCACAGCGCGACCTGATGGATGCGATCGGCTACGTATACGGGATGGTGCGCACCGATGAGTCGGAACAGGTCCAGCGTGCCCGGTGGCTCATGACTGTAAGTGCCCTGCAGGAGCAGGACGGGCATGTGGGCCGACAGCCGGTGAATCTGCCGTGCGAGCGCGGACAACGCTGGCGTGTGCGCGTCAAGACGATGATCGGTGGAATCTCCCGACACGACCCCGACGTGGCAGCCCGACGCAATCGCATCGTCGACCGCAAAGCCAAAGCAATGGTCCGCCTCGGCCAGATGGCTGGGCGAGTAGTGCAGGTCTGAGAAATGACCCAGACGCAGGCTTTCGCCTTCGTTGAGCATGGAACCTCCTATGGATAGGGAATGTGCCGCCGGATTGGCCAGCGAAGCGAAAGGAAGCATGGACACCATCGGGCGTCCATAAGTCGAGCCGGCACGCAGGCCAGGCTCAGGGAGAGATCTCGGCGGCGATAGCCTTCACCTGCTCGCGGTATGCGACCGGGTTATTCGCCAACGCAATGCGCATGTCGTTCACCACCTGCCGAACCGCTTCGGGCCGCTTCGTCCATCCGGCGCCAAAGCTGTTCTGCAGAAATACACGCAGATCCATGCGATCCTGCTCGTTGCCGAAGCCGAGGCGCCCGGCGAGCTCGTTGAACTCCGCGGCCAGGTCTTCATCGGCCGCGTGCTGGGCCTGCGCGTCGGGCAACGCACGCTCATCCTCTGGCGGAGAATCGCCTGAAGACTCACGCTGCTGCGACACTTCCGGTGTGCCCTCGAGCGCTGCGATCGCGTGTTGCGCGGCTTCGACATGCGCGAGCTCCGGCCGATCGGAGCCGTCAAGCAGCCCGGCCAGATCGAGATCCGCATCGAGGGTGATGAGCCACTGCATCTGCCGAACCGGCTTGCCGGATTCAGGCTCGATCCGGCTGATCTCGACCTCCTGCTTGCTCAGAAAGAACTGGACCCCGACCAGACGCCCACGTGCCAGCGCGACAGTCTGCATGGCCGCGTGCGCCTTCTGCAGGACATAAATTGACGTTGTCGGCAATTCGATCAAGCCCAGGCCCCGAGTGCTCGGAACTGCGAACAAGAACGAGGCAGACAGATTGCAGAAGCCTTGTTGGTACTGCGGGCAGCTGTGTGGATCGCACCGGCCGTCCGGGATAGCATCGTCCTGACGGAGGATGACAGGTCGACCACCCCACACGCGCTTCGCACGATTGGCTCGCGCATCGCGTTGCACCAGCGCGTAGGTCTTGCAGTAGCGCAAGCCGTCCGGTCCGTACTCCGAAAAGAACTGCCTGCCGCTGGCCGTGTACGTCACCAGCTCATTTGGCATGTTGCGCAGCCAGTCATCGAAGGCGAACACCACGGGGAAGCGCCATAGCTTCAGGCCATTGCCATCGCCGCGGTCTTCGCCGTAGCGCTGTAGGATGTCGTCGGCTACGGCAGGATTCGCGAAGTCCGATCCTCGACAGGTAAACCATGGCACGTTCTTCGGCACGAGGGCGTTGCGCAATTGGGTCTTGCGCTCGATCTGGATGCCGATCGACTCAAATGAATGCCCTTGGGCAAGCATCGCGTCATGGATTCGCACGGCTTCGGGATTCTCCCGGGCCTTGCGAGTCAGGACTTTGATTCCCGGCCGGATCTTGCCGATGATAGGCGGCCGCATGGGCCGCTCTTCTAGAAGGCTTCTCGGTCCGTCGAAGCCGCTGTAGGTAATGGGTGCATGCATGCGTTCATTCTCCTTTCTGAGAGAAATCGAACGACGTTCGCCCGGATGGACGCACCATGCTCCCGTAGGCGCAAGGCTGTGTCTGCCCCGCGCTGGGTCGTTACGGTGGAAAGGAAGGCCGCACGAGCGGCTTCCGGAAGACTTGCGACGTGTGCCGCCTCACAAAGGTTGCGCCAGGCTGCCGGCATGTCCTTGTACATCGGACGCCGACGAACCAGCATTGCCGCGATGGCGGCGGAAATCTCGGAATCGTGGTGCATGACATCTCCCCGAAACAGGCTTCTCACAAACAAAGAAAGCCCGCGTCCCGGATGCGCCGGAGAGCGAGCTTTGTTCGAGAGACCTGCATGCCACGCCCCTTCCGGGGGCGTGGCACTCAGGGAGCAGCGTGCTAATCGCCCGCCGCTCATGCTGAGGACGTAAAGTCGTCCTCGTGCAGCATGGTCACGCTGCACAACAACCCATTTCGCGAACCCACAGGTTCGGCCGCAGGTTCACGGATCGGCTCGACGTCAGCCGTTCTGCCTAGGAGGGGCCTGGAGAGAGACGCCACATGGTCCCAGGCTCGAACGGTGTCCAGCGTGCACTTATGAAGAGGCACAGCGAAAGACGCGTATTACGAGCTGATGAGGGAAGTGTTCGGCGAAAACACTTATCACAAGGAATATCCACACCGGTAGCCAGCCGGTCGGCGCGTGCGCAAATGGCACGACTTGGAGCAGAAGATGGACTCGCCAGGAGTCAGGGTCGATGCGTCAGTGACGCGAGGTGTGAGTGAATTGTGGCACATCAGCACCCGGAAAAAAGTCAGAAAGCTCGCCAATTATGTGTCGCTTTCTCCAGGCATCTGTGCAGCGTTGTGTCTCAGAATGCCTGCTGAGAGAGATCCCACCACATGGAACATGGCCGAACCTTCCCATCATCTGCCCGATGGCGAGCCGCATCCTATACCGCTGATATCGTCGCGGGACGCGCCTTCTGACACCACCGCATCCGACGCCGGACCCAAGCCCATCCGGCGGATGCTCAGCGAGGGACGCGTCGCAAAGATCGTTCCTCAAACGGACAGCGGCACAGAAGTGTCCTACTGCACCGACTTCGTACGGAACTTCCTGCGCAGCGACTACAACTTCATCACGTCGAAGTTCTCGGTGGCCAGCAAAGGCAAGATCCTCGCCCTGGACGAGGCCTTCCGAGCGGCGCAGGAATGGATGGACGCGAGGCTGCAATGGATTGAGCGGCAGCCAAGGCGCCATCTCAGCCTTAGATTCGACCAACGGCAGCTCGTGGTGACACACTCGCTAGCCGGACGGCTGATCCGACTGCTTAACCAGCACGACAGACTCTTCCACCGTGCGCTCGGGGCATACATGGCCCAGTCTATTACCGACGCTGAGAAGGACGAGGCGATTTTTGGCGCTGCCAGACAAATCCGTGCGATCCACCGGCTTTGCATCCCCGACAACGACTGCTTCTCCCCCGACGGAAAGCTGATCGATCAAGCCTGAAACCTGAAAGACAGTATGGACATCAACGAAATCGAACGCCTGCACGCGCACTATGCGGAGCCGCCCGTCACGATCGAACTGGCCCCGTCCGGTGCCGCCAGCCTTAGCGCCTCGTCGGCGCTGCCCCCAACTCACACGCCGTCCGGGAACGAGGCAGTGCCTGCCTGGGCGCGTATCAAGCCGATCCATTGGCGGGGCCTTGGCATTGTGCTGATTGCCGTTCTCGCCTTCGGCGGAGGTCGATGGCTCGCGTCGGGCGACACGCACAAGCGCCCCGAGTCGTCGACGGCTGCCGCTTTGCCAGCGGCCATTGGACCAGCCGAAGATGGCGGCCACGAATGGCCCGCGTCGCAGCCAAGCGTCGCGCAGCCAGCCGCTGCTGAGCCCACGCCTGTCCCCTCGCCGTCAGCTGCGCCGGCCGTGTCCGCGCCCGCGCCTGCGGCGAGCTCAGCAGCCGCTGCCGAGAACCGGGCGAAGCCCCAAGCGCCCAAGGCGCAAGTCCCGAAGCAGAACATGGCTGCGCCGGCGCCCACCAGGCTGCAACCGGCCTCCCCCCCACAGACCGCGCAGGTAACCCCGGCATCCAGCCGCGGAAACGAGATCAAACTGTTCTGATTCCCGACATGACCCAGCAAAGAACCTTCAGTTTGATTCAGGCAGGACTCAGTATCCACGGGCACGTGGCCTGCGATCACGGCGTTAGCTGCTTTGGCCTGGTCGATGGCGATTTGCGTTCATCCCGAGGCTTGGTCCATATCGGTGCGGAAGGGCTGATTCGCGGCACCGTTGAAGGCGATCACGTGCTGATCGATGGCACCGTCGAGGGAGATGTGGCGGCCCGGATTTCCTTGCATATCAATGGCCGCGTGAAAGGCCGGATTGCCTATGCCGGTACCATCCGGCTTGGTAGCTCTGCAGCCCTGGAGGGGACTATCTCGCGGATTCCCGCTCTCACCTATGGCGACGGTCCGGAGGCGACAATCACAGCCGCCGCGCCGACGGCGGAGGCCGAGCCGGCGGTAAAAGTATGAGCATGCTCAAAGCAATTTTCCGGAAAGCTCGCACATAAACGGCGTCTTTCTGCCAAAACCGGTAAAGAACAAGGGCCCGACACGCAGACGCGTTGGGCCCTTTCCTTTCTCATTCGCGCAGTTCTCGCATGCTCACCATCTCTTCGATAGTAAAGAGATTTCGGACCGTGATCCACGGTCCCCGGTAGCCTGGCTCGTCAATGAAGGCCACAAGCGGCACGCGGCCGTCAATGATGCATTGAAACGTCCTGGCGCCATGCGCCGAGTCTTCGATCGCGTATTGCTTGCCGTGGCGCAATTCGAACGCGACATTGCCTTGCGGCAATCGCATGCCCGCCACCGCAGATTGCACCGGCATTGCAACAATCGGGAGCCAGTCGTCAAACGGCAAGAAATTTCCGTTGCGGACAACTGAAAACCACTCGTCGACACGCAGCGCCATGCCATGCTTCGGCAGGCGGTCGACGTCCATCACAAGAAGCTGGGGCTCCAAAGCTCGCTCTTCTGGCGTCCCATGCCGGCAACACGCGCGCCGCCTTTGGCAACGGTCCAGCCGCTCACTGCGACTGGCACCTGCCGTTGTTTCGGCTACGCGAATAGTCCGACCACATGCTTCGGATTGGGCAATGCTTGCTGACATAGGAATCCAAAAAAGAAAAGCGCCGGGGCTGGAGCCTGCTACGACCACTTCGGTATCCACCATCGGCACGTCTGTGGCTCGCTTGAGGGGTTACATGAGTTGACAGCTCAGTAGTGACTTCGTTCCGCAGATAGTGCCCCGGCCGTAGCCAGGGCTTGGGTCAAACGATGACCTCTACGCATTCACCGAAAGGTGGTGCGGCGATGCGATCCAACGGCGTGACTGAAGCCCAGAGGGCTGGATAGGCAGGCGCCGCGGCAGGGAATGGACCGTACAGGTCGGTGAGGTAGACAAGGAAAGCGGGCTCGATGCCCTCCTGCTCCAGCCATACGAATGGCGGCTTAAAGCTGGTCCCCCCGCCGCCCTTCAACGGCCGGAGATCAACCACCTCGTCACGCTCGAAGATCTGGACCTGCGTGACCCGCGTATCGCAATCGATAACGATGAGCCGGGCCGGCTGCAGGTGTTGGTGCACCGCAATAATCTCCGCCGCAAACTGCCGCTGCGTCTCGTCAAACACCGAGCCGCTGGAGTCTCTGACGAACACCGCGTCTCCGACCGCTTCCGAGTACAACGACGGCAGGTAGAGACCCAGATGCGCATAGCGACGGTTGGGCACCTTCCAGCTGTAGTCTGACCTGGCCGCCTGGGCGGCGAAGCGGTGCAGCACCGCTCGCCAATCGACGGACGGACGTAGCGCGGCTTCCACCAGGTGCTCAAGGTCGCCAGGCAACGCGCCGCGCATCTTGGCCGCTTTCGCAGCCTGATTCACAGCTACGCGCCATTCGCCCTCTACCGCCGGCCGGTCGGCGCCCGTGTATTGCCGCACCTCGCCACATCCTGTCGACGGTGGTGCTGGCTGCTGGCCACTGGCTTGCGGTGACGGTTCAGTTCCCGAGCCGCTGCCAGCCTCGGCATCCGGCTGCTGCGACGATTCTTCCTGTCGCAGCATCGCGTAGATTTCCTCCGCCGACTTGCCCAGGTATCGCCCATCCAGCAAGACGCCCTGAGGCAGCTTGAACTGGGCGTTGAGCACCAGCGGGTTCACCGCGTAGTCACACGCGCGGTTCCACCGCTCCTGATCCCGCGCCCCCATGCGCCAACAATGGCCATTGGCCACGTGGAGCACTTCGTGCGCGAGGACGCCCCGCAGCTCGAGGTCATCCAGGGACGCGACATACGCTGGGTTGTAGCCCAGGCGCACGCCATCGACCCACAGGCTCTGGCAGGCAGGATCCTCAACGAGGGCCAGACGCAGGGCCAGCGCACCGAAGAACGGTTGCGATAGCACCAGCGCCGCGCGTTGCTTCACGATTCGCGCATGCATGGCAACCTCACGCAGCAAGCAATTGCAGCATGGGCATGTCGCTCTGCTCGCGCGTCATCGCCGGCGGCGGGCCACCCATGAATGCGGCCATCTGCGCTTCGATTTCCATCGCGCGCTCAGCCACATTCAGCCGCAGCAGCGGGTCATCCTTCAGCTGCGCTCCGGTGTAGCAGGCAAGCTGGTCCTGGGTCGTGGCGAGGAGGTCCGCGAGCACGGGGTCTTCGGAGAAGTTCAGCTTCGGCAGTAGCGTGCTCAGCTCGCGCACCTTGTCGGCCACGTCAAGCCGCACGTTGCCCTCCCCGTACAGGCGGTTGGCGAAGTGTTGCACGGCCTCATACAGACGGCCGACCAGGTCATTGTTGGCCGTTTTCACAGCTCCCATGACCCGCGCATCCATCTCATCGCGGATGCCTTGCAGCACGTCGGGAGGCAGATCGATGCCGAACTGGCTAGCATCGGGGAAAGGCAGCACGGAGAAGCGGATACCGAACTTCTTGCGCAGCTCTGCCTCGGTCGGATAATCCGCCTCGTCGAAGAGACCGTTGAGCGCGACGCGCGCTTCGTCCTTCAGACGAGGATAGTCGGCCAGAAACTGTGCCTTGGCGCCGTCAAACTCGTCCCGCAGGGCACGCAGCTTCTCCGCGACCTCCATATAGACAGTTGTCGGCAGCAGACGCACGCCCAGCTGATCGTAGTCCAGTGAGTGGCTATCGAACAGCGAGCGTGCACGATTGCCGATGGCGCAGACCTCCTTGTAGGACGTTGCACCGTCGGTCAGTAGCCGCTTGTTGAAGCGACCAATGTCCTTGGCCTCGTGCTTAGCCTCCACCTCCTGCGTGGCACGGGTGTCGAAACGACGCGCGCGCCAGAGCGAGATGTTGAGGGTCGAGAGCATGACGCGAGACGTCAGATTGGTAATGTTCATGATGAATCCTCACTGGGATGTGCCGCAAAGCGGCAGCGAAAAGAAAAGGCCGACTCGGGAAGACCCGAGCCGGCCGGCAGATGTGGTGCTGTTGCAGAAATGCGGCTTTACTGGCCGCGGATGTGAGCCCCGATCGGGCCGCCCTGCGCCACGATGAATGCAGGGGTACTGGCGATCGACGCATCGCGCTCCACGGCGTCCCGCACAAGGAGCACGGCAAACTCGCCGAGCCCCGCTTCGTGGAGCCGATTCGCATAGACCATCACGCGATCGAAGTTGTTGGCGTTGGCCAGGCGCGCGAGCGCCGTGGCAATGCCGTACTGCACCGCGATATCGGTCGGGATCGGTGCGGTAGCGGGCGCCGCGAGCACGCCATCCGGAGACGGCATCTCGCGGAAGAGGCGCTTGAACGAGACAAACTCCGTTGCAGCACCCTCCCCGACCGCGCCGGCGAAGGCCACGTGCTCGAGCTCGGCAGGGACCACCTTCGACAGCTTGCCGACCATTCCCCAGCTTCGGGGGCTGGGAAGGTTCTCGATTTCGCGAGTCCTGTTCTCAGACAGCAGCAAATCGGGCTTGAAGCGTAAGAACGCGATCAGCTCCGGCGGTTGGTTCGTTGCCACCGCCCAGCGCGTCCAGTCCTCGACCGAAGTCGTCAGTTCCACGATGGTCGCGAAGCGTGACTTCAGCGGATCCAGGATGTTTGAAACGCCGGCATTGTCGACGCGGCGATTGGTCGCTGCAACGAAGGTGACATACGGCGGCAAAGCATGCTCGCCGATCCGGCGGGCCAGCAGCAGTTGCATCTTGGCGGCCTGAACGGCAGGCGTGGCCTGGCCCAGGTCGTCGATAAACCAGACCAGCGGACGCCTGGCACCCAGCGCGCGCTCCAGATCCCCGAAGGGCAGGAAGCGTGCGTGGGCGCCGTCCGATGACGGGAAGGGCAAGCCCTTCGAATCGGTCGGATCTTCGACTACGGGGTGGGAGATAAGCAGGTCGTGTCCAGCATCCATAGCGGCCCCGGCGACAATATCGCTCTTGCCGATGCCGGGAGCGCCCGTGACGAGGACCGGCAACGTGGCCGGAATGCAGGCGGCGAGCAGCTTTTGCAGTTGGGGGGGATTCAGTTCCATGGGATTCCTTACGGAGATCCCACAGGCCCGTCCGCACAGGGAGCGGTCCCTGTGGGAAGGTTCAAGAGATGGGCCGGCATGCCGGCGGTGGGTCGATGCGTCAGAGACGCGGGTAAAACTGTGTTTGGACTGATTCGGTTCAGTGCGAACACAGCTTGCGGTTGAGAAAGACTAACCTGCGACGCGATGCTCGGCGCCGGCGAAAGCTCACACTTATGCTATGTGTTTCCAGGAAAATCCCCCGGCCCGTAGGCCAGGGGTAATAGTCAAGCTGCAAGGGCGACTGGCGCGTTGGTCTGCGCGATCACTGCCTTGGCATATGCCAGCGTGCCGTCCTTGGCGCGCAGGCGTCGCGACATGCTGCGGCGCGGATCGCGGATGCGATACTCGCGCGCCCTGCCGCGCGGCACGTCGACGATCTCCGAGAAGCCCTCGGCGATGCAAAAGTCCACGTACTCGCGGCCATTGAGCACCTTCCCGGTCTCAAGCCGCCAGCTGGACGCCTCAGCACGCCTGCGCGCATCCTCGAAGTCCTGCACCGCGAGCCGGTTGGCTTTCGCGGCTGCCGCCTGCTGCTCCCAGCGTTGTTGCTCCGTCGGTGAGAAGCCGCACATCTCAAAGATGCGCTGGCGACGAACCGACGCGGTGCATTGCAGTAGGTCCACTTCGAGCTCTTCGCGCAAGGCACGCTTGGAGTCGACGTTCCAGTCCTTCGGATTGTCGAAGATGTGCAGAAGCGTGGCCACGTCCCGCTGGAGGACCGCCAGTGCAACCTTGTTGGGCCAGTCGAAGCTGGTCGACACGCGAGCATGCACTGCCCGCGTAGCAATATCATCGAAATGCCGCTGGCTGATCTCCAACACTTCGCGCTGCGCTTTCGCCTTATCCATCTTCGCATGGAACTGCCGCTGCGAGATGAGGTGATGAATTCGCGAGGCGAGCGCAGAGACGGGCGCTGCGGCCTGCCCCTCTTCCGGGCGCGCCACAGGGGTGGGCCGCGGTGCTAGTACGCCAGCCTCGTACAAGGCGTCGTCCACGTGCACATCGGTGCCGTCGGCAGGGACGCGTCGAGCGATCGCCAGGAGCTTCGGCGCGTTTTGCGGCGAGATAGCGATCTTCTCGAGTCGCAGGAGACGGCAGAGCGCCCGCAGGTGATGGGCCGGCAGCGCGCCACGCAGTGCAGGCACAGCGATCAGCGGCTGCAGCCAGTCCAGGTCGGACTGCCCGAAGCGCGGATTGTCGCGGTACGTGTTCAGCACACAATCACGAATCTTTTCGCCTCGCAAGAGCGCGTACGCGACGTGCACTTCATGACGGGCGTTCGGGATCTGAGCTGGGTCGTACAACGGCCCGTTGGTGCCATAGCCAAAACGCCGGACAAATTCGGACTGCACGTATTGCGCAATGTCGAAGGGCCCCGACTCCTCGAAGAGATCCGCTGTCTGGAACAGCGGTCCGGCCGCGCCTGGTGACAGGTCGATGGCTTCCTCCGGAAAGTAGGCCAAGCGGCCCGCCGCCAGCACGGCACCCCAGGACGCGCGGCTCATTTCCTGCGGACGCAGGATCTTTCCGCACACACGCACGATGAAGCGATCCACCTCATCGATGACCCGCGCGATAATCGAACGGGCGCTTCCGGCAGGACGAACGCCGAGCTTGCCATGCGACAGGCGCACAACGGGGATGTTACTGCCCTCCACGTGGCGCACTGCGATCTCTTCGAAGCGCGGCTGGGCCGTCTCGCTTCGGTCGTCGTTAAGCAGATGCAGCACGCCGGCGAGCGTCGTGCGAGTTTCGGCTCGCTGGCCGAGGGTAATGACGTACATGATGTGCTCCAAGACGGAGCACGCCCCTTCGGGGACGTGCCCCGAAAGGGTTGGAATGGGATGTAGCGCTAAGCGAAGGCGGCCATGCTCGGGGTCGGACGGGACCGGCTGCCGACGATGCGGGCAGCCCCCAGCTGCGACAGCAGCGCGGGACACGTAATGCGCCAGATGGCGCCGCCCTGGCCACAGCCTTCGATACCGCGGCCTGTGTCCGCGAACCTGCCGGTGGCAAGCAACGCCGCTTTCAAGTCCGCGGGGAGGTTCCAGTCGGCCGCCACGCAGAATTCGCCGGCGAGCAATGGCGCCTCCGGCAAGTTCACGCTGAGCGAGGCATAGGGCATGCCATCGTCAGCGCAGACCAGTCGCAGTGCCGGGCGCAGGTTCGAGTCATAAAGGCCGACGCGCAACAGCACGCCGGCAGGATAGCTGGCCGAGCCAGCGCCATAGACGATGTCGTCCATTGGGGGATACTCCTTTGGGAGGGAGCCGCCCCATCGGGACGACGCCCGTGTGGGTCTGGAAATGAAATCGCACCCCTTGTATGGAGTGCGTTCATGCGGTGAGCCGATTGGATCGGCGTTTTCGGCCTTGCGACGCGCAGATGGCTGGGCGTGGACGAAACGGCGCTTAGTCCTTGTGTACACGACGACCGTTTCGGTCTGCCCAGAGCAGGAAGACCGAGATGGCACCGCCGAGAATCAATACAAAAAGGCCGAGAGTCATAACTCAATCTCCTTTGGAAAGAACTGCGCCTACGAGAAATAGTACAGCGCCAACGCCGACGAGGCTAAGAACGTCGGTTAGGGCGACCAGCATCCATACATTGCTATACCCTACGTAAACGCTGGCGCCGATGAGCGCAGCGGCTGACAGCGTGTGTGCAAAGCGGCCAGACTGCTGCCGCTGATCCTTGGTTGGCGCCGTAACAGCCTTCCAAGCTTGCTCCAGTAGCCTTTGCCGATGCCGACGCGAGCGGTCAAGCTGGTAGACACCATCTTCAACCGGCTGCAGCGGATAGCGATACCCGTCCTCATGTGCGACGAGGGCATGCCCATCACATGCAGCCCTGGCTCGCTGTACATGCTCAAGCAATTGTGAGGGTAGCGTCACGAGCTCAGACATCGGCTCGAACTGCGCCTGACCGTTTATCTCCTCGCCTGCCGTCGATGTGAATGTGACCTTAATAGGAGTCGTCATGATGATCCCTCAGCTGCGCCGACCGGCAACCACGCGAAGCGTGGTCAGCAGATTGGTATAGCCATCATCGGTGGAGAGCGAAGGCAAGTGGATGGCGTTGTTGCGGCCACCGCTGAGGTCATTGCGACCGCGGCACGTCCGGTAGGACATACGAATGCCTTCGGCGCCTGGCGGATGCTGGATCTCGAGCAGCAACGATTCCGTCTGAAGCGCGAACACGGCCACCGCGCGCCGGCGTTGCCGATGCTCGCGGATCGTGTAATCGCGTGGGCGCAAGGACATGTCACCGGCAAAGCGGCGCAGCATGCGGCATGCGTCGCGACGCAGCGCCTGGCATGCTGCCGGATTGCCGGGAGCGTGGGGACGAAGAAAAGACTTGGGAAGCTTCATGGATATCCTCGAATCAGATGGGGACATCCCCTCCCTTGTCGGGACGAGTGTCCCGCAATGGGTTGGTCCGGAGTTGCCGGACAGTGGGTCGATGCGTCGATAACGCGGGTGAAAGCGACTTGCCGAACCCCGAGGGGTTGGGCAAGCCCTCTCGGGCTTGCGAATGGATAGGCCCGGATATCAGGCAATATCGAACATCTTGGTGATCGCCCTGACGGTGGCCCAAGCTTGGCGCTCGGACAGCGTCTTGCCGACCAACAGTTTCTGGGCAGTGGTGACCAGGTTGGACGCATCGCCGGTATAACCGACGCGGTCAACGAAGACCGCCCACCCTTCCGACCAGCCGCGATGCACGGAGACGGCAAGCCGTTCACGCGCACCGAACTGGGGCCACTGACGGGACGACTTCGGACCGTACAAGGCTTCGTTGTCGTCATCCATGAAGTTGGCAGCATTGAGCCATTCCGGCTCGAGCCCAGCACTGCACAGTTGACGACGGATGGCATCCGCGACTTCAAAGATGTATTTCCCTTTCGTTTCGGTGGGGATGATGGTGATAGGAGAGGCTTGTGCAACGTCGAACATGGTGAACTCCAGTTCGCGACAAAGCCCCCCGTGCGGGAGGCCCGCGAGGCAAGGGTGAAACAGATAAGGCTACGACTGGAGCCCGTTAGCGAGTCAGGCGAAGACCGCCGGCACCCGAGACAAGGTACAGCTGCTCGCCGGTGACGAACTGCTGATCGGCATCCTGGGTGACAACGATCTGCCGGCCGTTGTCCGTGCGGACAATGACCTCAACGCCATTGCGGCGGCTCAGATGGTTGGCTGCCGTCTGCACGATCACCGCGGAGACGCTGCCCGACAAGGCGCCAGCCAGATAACGACCGTTGCCGTTGCCAATGACGCGAGCGCCAAGGACCGCGCCGACAACGGCACCAAGAACGCCAGGCACGCCGGTGTTTGCGGACATCAATCCGTCGCTGTCGACAATCGTGACGGGACGGACCCGGAGGACGGTGACGGTTTCGGCACTACCACGGCGCAGCGCTTCGGAACCCCGATAGGTGTTCGGCGAAGTCGGCTGTGCAGCGCAGCCGGTGAAAATGGCGCAGCAAAGGAAAAGCAGGAAGAATCGCTTGAACATGATGGCCTCAAGAAAAATCGGCCAACATGCCCACGGGCAGGAAGGCCCGTAGGGGAGAGAAGAGATGTCCGGCTATACAACCGGAAGGGGTCGATGCGTCTGAGACGCGGTAGGTGCCGCAATGGTAGCAGGGTCGGCGCCGAATGTGGAGAGGTCCGGCTACGCCACACCGCCGAGCTCGCGAGCGAGACCATGCAGAACGGTTTCTGCAAACATCTCGCGCGAAAGCCTCGATGGCTCGCCGCCGTCTTCTGCTGCGACAAGCGACAACAAAGCGTCTACGACGTTGAGCCACGGTCCACTGCGCACGCGCACAGCATCGCCATCCGAAACGGGTGTTGCATGCTGCGCGCGCGACGCTGTCGCCTCGAAACCTGATAGATCGAACTTGGACCGCCCGTCTCTGCGCTCTTCACAGAAACACGCCAGAAGAAATTCGGCGTGGTGCTCCACCGACTGGCCATTCGCCCATGCGAGTTCCTGGATCCACGCCCGCACACTTGGTCGCAGGTGAAGTTGCAGGTAGCTACCCGCAAGCCAGTTCTGCACGTTCGGATCGTCCGCGTAGTCCGCGAACTGCCAACACCAGCTATCGCCGATTGCGTAGAGGTGCTGTTCCTTGCCGTCCACCACGGCGATCGAGGGACGAAACCATTCAACTTGCTGATTTTCGTCGAAGAGGAACGCCTGCCGGCGCTCCACGTAGACAAGGTTCGGCATGACCGCACACAGTCCGTCGCCGTCTTCGCGTGTGAACATAGGGACCGGAAAGCCGTTCCACATCGTGCCATTCCAGCAGGCGCCGACCGCGGTGTTGTCTGGCAGCCAGCTCCCGGTCACGAAGATGCGACGATAAGCGCGCAGCGTGTTTGAAGAATTGCTCATGAAGTGCTCCAAGGTAAGAGATGGAGCACGCCCGCAGGGCTAGTGCCCCAACGGGTTGATGAAGGTGGTTCGCGCCAGCGGCGCGAGTGTTACGTTCAAACGGGCCCCAGGTTAATGCAACCGGAACTCGCCGATGAAAGAAGCCATTCCCAAGGAAAGCGGGGATGGCGGGCTCAAACGGCTTGGCGCGGGGCGGGTTTCGCACGCCGCTTCGGCTCGGGGAGGTGATACCCGAATCGTTCCCAAGCCTGGGGATCCACTGGCAGCGGATTCGTGCGACCCACCGCCAGATTCACAAACGCGCCGCAGTACTGCAAGGTACCCGTGCGAAACAGCGTCCACAGCAGGTTGTACGCTTGCACCGCCATCGCCTGATTGATGACCAGCGACTGCTTGCTAAGTGCTTCGGCCATGGAGCACGACGGAGCCGTGTCCTTCTTGTCCCCCTTCGGGTCCAACAGCTCCGGAAAGAGATCGCCCACGTGAGGCAGGCGCTCAGCGGCCTTGCCGCGAACCTGGCCGAGGATGACCTGGCCACTGTCCGACTCGTTGCCGCAGTCAAGATAGTAGCCACCGATCCCCCGGCTCATCGCGCCCAGGATGGCCTTGCGAGCCTTCCGTGTGTCGACGCAGCCGACCACCATGTCGCAGGTAAAGCGATCCCGGCTACCAACGCGACAGACGCGCGCTTCCCAGCGCGTTCCCATCAGATTGTTGAGCCGGTTGACCAGCAAAGTCGCCTTGGGCTGACCGACGTCCACGGGATAGAAGCCCTGACGGCCGACATTGGTCTCGCTGACCGTATCATCATCGTAGACCGTGCACTCGATGCCACCGGGGTGGCCCAGTTCGAGCATGGCGTGATGCAGCCGCGCCAGATTGGGTAGCAAGGCGCTGCCGGTACCGCCAGCACCGACGACGACGACATTCCAGGCGCGCCGGGTCATGATCTCCGGAATACGATGCTCGATCATGCCAATACCTCCAAGGACGCCGCCGCATACCACTCTGCCGGCACCGTCTCGATGACCTCGAAGATTCCCTTGGCACAAAGCCGGAGGGCCAAAGAAGGCACAGCCGCGGCGCAGTTGCCCAACACAAACGCAAACTTCACGTCGTGCCGGTCGTCTTCATCGTCCGTGGGCGAGAAGAATGCAGGTGATCGGCCATGGGAATGGCAGTCCACCACCAGCACGTCACCGTCTGCCAACACTGGCCGGTCATACTTCAGGTGACCCGCACTGTGCTCGAGGATCTGCACCGGAACCAGCCTGAAGGCAGGGTCCTTGGTATTCCACACCACCCACGCACCCGTTTCCTTGGGATACGCGGCGCGCGCCAATTCGGCAAACTCGCCGATCAATCGTGCGGGAATGCGGCCGCACAGTAGATCCGTCTCTTCGCTCGCGTTGCCATACGGGATAGCCGTGCGATGCTGAAAACCGCCAAGCCGGCGAACGACCCTTAGCCAAGGGCGCGTGATCTCGAGGAACACGCCGTTGGCTGCGATGAGCAGCCGTTCCCCCGCCCGGGTCATGGGTTCGAGCCTGGAAAGGCGCGGAACCATGATGGACGGGAAGGATTGTTGCAGGGTCACATCGGCAGGATGCATGATCAATTGTCCAATTTGCCGGCGATCAGATCGGCCAGCGTATGTTTCATGGGGATGAAAACCTGCCTCGGGTAGTCCGGGAACTTCCCATCAAGCATGTCCTTCCAGAAGGCGTAGGCGCCGCGCTTGTACTTCACGCGCTGGCCGCCGTGGTTGGGATGGGTAAATGCCGAGTTGAAGAACCCGGATTCCCAGCCTGCAATGGAGGTGACGTCGATCTGCCTTGGCACATGTGCGCTCCCAATGCAGATCTTCCCGTTGTCCCACGTGTTGAAGTAAGGCGGCTCGTAAAGCACCGTTGCCGGCACCGGCCGCTCCTGCCCGGGCAGTGCGAAGACACGGAACCCCGTGTGCGACGCCTGGAAGACGAGGGCCGGATGCGGCACCACGGCGCTGCACTCGCCAAGCTCCATGCAGTTGAAAAAGACGCGCCGACGGTCTGCCGGACACCACCACGTCACCGCGGCGGGGCTGATCGACAGCACATTGGGCGTCAGGAATTCGCCCTTTGGCAACGAGGCCTCGGCGACCTGGCGCACCGCTTGAATCAGCGCCAGCCGATTGAGCGGCGTGCCGGCCCCGATCACGGGGCGGCCGCTGTTTCCGTCCGGCTCGATTCGATGCGCGGTGGCATACGAAAAGTCTCCGACAGCGCGGCCATAAAGCAAAATGGCCCCTTGCAGGGCCACATCATGCGACCGCGAAGCGGTCAGGATCTCGGCCATGGGGCCCTCCTATGAAGAAATGAGTGTGAGCACGCGGTCAAGCGCGCCGATGATTTGCAGCATGTCTGCCAGATCGCGGAACTGCTGGCGAATCGCGGCGGCATCGTCTGCAAGAGGAATGAAACACTGGAACATCGTGGCGTCGCCAGCGTTGTTCAGGCATTCATAGTGGTCGTCCAGGATCTCCGACACATAGTCACTGGGACGATAGGCGATGGTCGCGGCCGAATAGGCCGGCTCTGCCCATTGGGCGCCGGCGATGGCCGACTGCTCCCCCGCCCTCGCCAGCAGCAGCCGAAGGTCGGCGAGCGCCGTACAAAACTCGCCCAGCCACCCACTATGCATGCGCGCCAGAGCGCGCAAGTTGCGCGGACCCAGCTCACGCAGATGCGCGGAAGCTGCGTCGACTTGCGCATACCTTGGCAGGGTGTCGTCCGGTGCAAGCTCGGCGCGCACCACCGACGGCAGATAGCGCTCGATGTCGGCATCCTCGCCACCGAAGTTCTCCTTGAGGAACTCCCGGGCGTTCTCGTCGTCGGCCAGGGTCGCGTCGTAATCCCAGTGCCAGCGGGCGAACTGGTCCAGCAGCATGTCAGGCGTACGAACGAACAGCGACTTGCCGCACGCGGCATTGATCAGGTTCATTGCCGTGAAGAGCAACGACGGGTGTGCCGCACGCATGGCGTGCGCCCGCGCTTCCCCGATCGCATACACCTCCTCGCCGGGCAGTTCGATGGCCAGGTAGAGCGGCGCTTCCAGCCCGTCTTCCCAGCCGAACTGCATGACCTGGTCCATGGCGGCGCCGCGATCGAATAATTTCGCGCCGAACTGCAATCGCTGACACGCTGGGATTCGTTTTCCCAGCCATGCGAACATGGCCTGCGCGAAAGCATCCCCCGCACTGGTCGGGTTCAACACATCACTGGCCCGAAGGATGCCGGCCGCAAATTGCGCCAGCACCAGATCTGTAACCTCTAACTCATCGCCATAGGTGAGGCGCGCAGTGGCTGGAACAGAGCCTGGAAGCTTCGGCAGTGTCAGAAAATCATGGGCAGGTCGACGTCCGGCAGTGGAATGCTGTCGGTGTGGCGTCCATGCGGGTTGCTGTCCCGGATGGATGTCAGGAACAAACGAGCGAGGATCGAACAACATTGTTGGGTCTCCTCAGAATGTATAAAAACCGCCCTTTCGGGCGGCTCCTTGTTGATGGAGGCAAACTGACCCGTAGACAGTGCCTTCATGAGGTCAGATTTGCGCATGAGCGCCCTTTGCGCCGGCAGCGCGGACGAACGTGTAGCGCGCGACTTCCCCCTTGTGCTCCGGGCCATCCACTGCGGCAGTGGTCAGCTCGGGGTACTGGGCGGAATAGACGTCGCGCACCTGCTGGGGCGTGAACTGCGGACCGGGGTCCATCAGCGTCATGCCGTTATAGGAGAACTCGCGCGTGAGCTTCTTAACCTCGAGTGCCATGCCAGTCTCCTTTACAGCAGCGATGCGAGGTCGGTGCCGGCCGTCTTGGCCGCGCCGTCGTTCGCCGTTGCCTGCGCGCCAACACTGCCTTCCGGCTTGTCGTTGTCATCGTCCTCCTCGGACGTTTCGGATGCCGTCGGCGCCGCCGCCGTGGTCAGGGCCTTCGTGGCTTTGGTCGACTGCGAGGTCTTGGCCGCCTCCAGGATGGACCTGGTGGCCTCGACCTGCTCAGCCAGCGACTGACGCGCAGCGCTGACTCCTGCAATCGCGGCGGCGAAACCTTCATCAAGCTCCGCCGGTGTCGCCGACAGCGCCAAGGGGGTGCTCAGCGCAGCATCCGCAGCGTCCTTGACAACGGGCACGACAACGACAGACATAGTGTCGCCTTGCGTAGTGAGCGTGACGACGACCTTTTCGCTCGCGCGAACGAGCGCAGCCAATTCAGTGAACATAGTGAATCCTTGGGAAATGAATGAGGCGGAGGACGCCCTGGCGCCTCCGATTGGAAAGAAGCTTAGTAGCCGAGGACCTTGGGGACCTTGCCGGTGTAGTCGAAGCCGTCGACGGACAGAAGTCCAGCAACAACTTCAGCCTTTGATTTGCCGAACAGCTTGGCAAAGCCATCTCCCAGCACCTTGCGGATGCCAAGTTCGTCAGCCAGGACCTTCATCTCGGACTTGGTCAGCATCTCCAGGAAGTCCTGCGATTTCTGCAGGTTCCAGTGATCGCGCAGGTCGAGCTTGTGGTACCGGCACAGTTCCCGGAGGTTGTTCACCTCCATGCCGTCGATTGCCGCCACCGTCATGCCGATCGTCAGCTGCTGGCGACGGCCCGCGTCCATGGCATGGACGGCCGTGAGACAACCTTGCAGGGTCGAGGACGACTTCTGCTCGGTGAGCTTCTCGAAGAACTTGCCCATCACGTCGCCGCCAATGTTGCGCGACAGACCGTTCAGGGCGACGGCCAGCAGGTAGGCATTGGCCTGTTCAGCGTTCTGCGCAACTTCCTTGCGCAGCGCCTTGCGCCAGAGCTCGGTGCGGTACTGCTTCACCCTCTCCGACTCGCTGATCACCGTGGCCGGCTTCTCGGCAGCCGCGGACGACTTGTCGCCCTTCGTTGCCGCAGCCGTCTTGCCGGCGGTCTGCTTGACAGCAGGCGCCTTGGCCGCATCACGCTCCGCCTTGATTCGGGCCGCTACCTTCTTCTGATTGCATGCCGTGTCGAAGCACTGGCCGCTATAGACCTTGCCCATGGAATCCGGCAGACCGCTGACCGCGGCACCGAAGTTCTGGCAGGCATGGCAAGCTTTGGCCTGTTCCTCACCGACCCCGGTTGGTCCATCCACCTTCAGCTGAATGCGGGTATGGTTGTCGCCGGACCGGATGATGCGCACGATCGGATACTCTTCCTTGAGCCCGTAGACGATGCCCTCGAGCTTACGGTCGGTCTTCTCGGCGTAGCAGGCTTTGTTGGTGCAGTTGCCGGTAGCGATCGCCTCGCCAAACATCTCCGTTTGCAACGAGGAGTTGTGCGGGCACGTGGCGCAGTCGGTCTTGTCGAAGATCGCCACTTCCAGGCTGCACGCAGCCGCCTCGATCGTTTTCTTCAACTCCGACACCGCCTTCTTCTCGCTGAGGATGACCGGCAGGAGCTTGTCCTGCTTGTCCTTGGCGAGTGTGGCGAGCAACTCGGCGTGACCGAGTTGAATCTTGCGCTCATTCAGTGCCGCCTGAACATCCGGGCTGCAATTCATGAGAGCAAGGCGCTTATCCAGCGTCGCGCGGGACCAGCCCAGGAGCCTGGCGGCTTCCTCGCGATCCCCTTTGCAATGGCCGACGATCTTCGAGGCGGCAACGGCCTCTTCAGACGGCGACATGTTCGCGCGCTGGGCGTTCTCGATGAGCGCCGCTCGGTCGGCCTCGTCGTCGGTCATTACTTTGACGAGGGCGGGAATCACCCAGTCGATGCCGTGGGCCTCCACGGCACCGCGGTAGCGACGCTCGCCTGCGATGAGCTCGAACTCGAACTCGTCGTCTTCGATGGGGCGAAGCAGGATGGGCTGGTAGACACCGGAAGTCCGGATGGACTCGGTGAGTTCAGCCATTTCGACCGGATCGAAGTACATGCGCGGATTACGGCCAGTACGGATCTTGCGAAGGGCAACAGCAGATGGAAATTGCATTGTGGATTCTCCGGAGAGCAATGGGGAACCCGTTGCCGCACCGGGAACGGGTTCCCGGTGGGATGGAATGGATGGACTGGCCCGGCTAAGCGGGCGGCCACCGTACTGCAGAAGCTGGCACCTTGCGGTGCGGGGTCGATGCGTCTGGGACGCGGAAAGTGATGTGAGGATAGCCAATATTGGCTTGCGTAGCAAGATCCCGCAAAATGGTTGCTGCCACGTGGCGGCGAATAACAACCAGGCACAGACCAGGTTCGTATGGAAGGCGGCCTTGAGGAAAACGTAAAAGTTTTGGTGACAGCTGGCGGCCGCTTGCCGCGCCTACATGGCTTCTGCGCCTTACAGCACGAACATGCATTGGCACCTCAATTCTTACCATGGCGTGAAACGGCTACGACCACTCATACCGCGGCAAAACCTCTATCTCGTCGGCCGTGACATCGAAATGCAGCAACGTGATGCCAAGTGACATCGCGTATTGCATTACCTTCTCCAGGTCCTCTGGTATTGCATAGTGTCTAGCAGAAGGTGCGTAGACGTTGATGACCTCCACAAAATAGCTCGCAAAGTTGTTAGCCAAAACGGGCTCTTGTCCAAAGCAGCAAAAAGTCTCTTCCGATAGGTGGAAGGCGGAAAGCGTCAAGTAGTCGTTAACCGGCAATTTTTTCATTGTGATTCCCAATCGTAATTCAGCGGAGAGCGACGTCACGGTAGCGCTGCTCTCCAGCGACGAGCTTGAAATCGAACGCATCGTCCGTTGATAGGGCGAAGTAGGATGGGTTGGTAGACACCGGAAGCCCGGATGGACTCGGTGATTTCAGCCATTTCAACCGGACAAAGTACGTGCGCGGACTGCGAGCCGTACGGATCTTGCGAAGGGCGACAGCAGTTGGGTATAGCATTGGGGTTCTCCGAAGAGGAATGGGGAACCCGTTGCCGCACCGGGAACGTGGTTCCCGGCGGGATGGAATGGATGGACTGGCCCGGCGGCCACCGTACTGCAGAAGCTGGCACCTTGCGGTGCCGGATCGATGCGTCTGGGACGCGGAAAGTGGTAAGAGAGTATCCGAAGTCAGCCCTCCGGATCAATAGGCCCACGCTAGCCCACCCGACCTGATGATCGTAGCAACGGATTGGCTCCTGCGGTTGTTCAAAAAAAAATGCCCTCTGGAAGGGAGGGCTGGGAGCAAGTGCGAGAGGGTTTCCGTAGCGGGGGCTGCCGAAACCAGCATGGGGCGAACAGCTTTCGCTGTCGCCCAAACGCTCGCCAATTTCTTTCGTCTTTCGCCTGATATTGACTCGGTCGAGTCAGGTACGAGCGAAAGCCCGGCCGCGCGCGACCAGGCGATTCGATTAGTGGTGCACGCCATGCCGCGGGCCGATGGGCCGCGACAGCAGCGTGGTGACCGCGCCGGCAACTTGCCAGCCGTCCAGCTCCGATTCAAAAATGCCATGCACCAGCCGATCCAGGCAGATCACCTCCATCCCGTCTGCCTCGACGGTACCCAGGATCCTTGCCACGGTGGTACCGCGGGTGCCGCGGCACTTGATCGTCGCCAAGCCATCGCCAATGGCGATCCTGCAGTCGTCAGTCTTCATGCCGCCTCCTTAAGCAGCTCGCGTTGATCCCGGACCTTGCGGCCGTGCAGCTTGGCGAGATCTTCAACAAAATGGTCTAACAGCGTGTCCATGTGCAGGAACGCCTCGTCTTCGAGTTCCGGCGTCGCCCAGTCCAGACCAGCCTCCATGGCGTCCCGTTTGTGCGCCACCATCTGGTCCTGATAGCAATCGACGCTTCCCGGCAGATGGAAATACACCACCTTTAACTGCCCTTTCCGGTTCCACCGCAGCGCGCGCCGCATCGCCTGATACTCGATGCGCCACGTCCACGAACGATCATAGAAGAGGACGTAGTCAGCATTGGGCAGGTTGTAGCCAGCCCGGCCGGACGCCTTGGTACAAAGAAGCCCTGTGGCGTTGCCGCCGACGAACCGCTTGTCCTTGTCGGCCACGCGCTTCGCAATCGGAATGCCACCATGGAACGGCACGGTCTCCACCCCCTTCGCCTTCAGCTGACTGGCGATGAGGTCGATAACCCCCGGGTTCTCGGCAAACAGGATGGCCTGCTTCCCTTCGGCGGCAATTGCCACCAGCCGTTTAACCACGGCGCGTTGCTTGCTGGTGAGCTGCGCCAGCCCGCCGACACCGTCTACCCCGTGCTGCGGGTAGTTGGCGGCGAAATGCACCGCACGGATCCTGGCAAGAATGGCAATCAGATTGTTCGGCCGGCCATCCTTGCGGACGTCCCGGTACCATTCGGCAAACTCGTCCGCCGTACGCAGGTAGAGCGACAGGTGAGCAGGATCCCAGTCCGTCTCGACCACCTCCACAGCTGGTGGCTCGATCTGGATGTACCGCGACACGTCGGGCTCGCAGACCAAGCGACGCTTCACGTGCGGCGCCAGCATCTGGCGATACCGCGGGAGATTGCCAATCTTCGGCACTTCGCGCTTCGCCCCGTCCTGCAGGCTCTCCGCAAATTCCCAGGTCACCCACTCCAGCACCACAAAATCACTGCGGAAGCGGTCGATACCTCGTTCGGCATGCTGCGCCGTGGCCAGCCAGTTCGCCTCGAGGTAGCCGCGCCGGTAGCCGTACGGCTGGGCCGCAGTGCCGTCGCCACCCGTGAACGCGATCAGTCCGAAGATGTCACGCGGATAGTTGGCGATCGGGCTGCCTGTCAGGATATAGCGGCGTCTGGCCGACAGCTGCCATAGCGCGCGGCTCTGGTCACTGGTCGGGTTCGACAACCGCTCGCCCTCGTCTGCCACCAGCAGACTGATACGCCGGCGCAGCCGATGGGCATAGGTGACACGCCGCGACGCCTTCCGGCATACCGGCATGCGAAGCCGTTCGTAGGCGATCAGGTTGATTCGTCCCAGCGTACTCAGGTCTTCCGGCGACTCGATCACGTGAACATCCGACGCCGGCAGAATTTGCCCCAGTTCCGCGCGCATCTCCGGGACCAGTCTGGCTTCCACCACGATCAGGCCATGCCGAACCCCGGACAGCAGGATCAGTGCCGCAGCGAGCCGCGACTTGCCACAGCCCTGCTCCCATGCCGCTACTGCGCCGTTGGGCTTCATCAGCAGCTCGACCAGGTCTTCCTGCTGGAATTGCCAGTCCAACCACTTGTCGATTCCCAACGCCAGCAGCCGCTTGCGCAGCTGGTTGGCCTGTTGCGGATAACGGCGTTGCAGCCCTTCATGGACGATTTCCCAGGCCTGCGCCGATTTCTCGACACTGTATCGGGTGGTGATTTCGTCCAACGAGACGACGTAGCGCTTCCCGCGCACCTCGTACTCATATCGACCATCTGCCTGCCGGGCAAACTGCACTGCCTGGCCAGCTTTGATAATCGGGCTTCCCCAGACGGTGGTGTCGACCACATGCGTCTTGGTCGCGACCGCAACGAGCATGTTCACGGCGCCGACGCCCGTTGTCCAAACGGCATGGCGCAGAGGCAGCGCCTGCCGCGCACTGCGGCGCAGCCGCTGGTGCAAATGCTCCAGAAAGCCCGGCGCGAACTCCGGCTCGCCGCCTGCGCGCTTCACCAGCCTCACGAGCTCGCGAAGCGCAGCGATCGGATCTGCCTGCACGAGGTAGGTTTCCAGATCCAGCCGACCCGTGCCCGCATAGCAAAAGCCGCTCGGTAGCCGCTGACCTTCCTGCGATACGATTCGGCGTTCCAACACATGGTTGAGCACCATCGCCTCGGTGAATCCGCACTCGAAGCCGAGGATGATCCGGCGGCCGTCATGCGAGATGCGTACCCGTTTCTGCGAGGTTACAGGCCGCGTGATAGCGGGACCGTGATCGTCCAGCAGCTGGTGTGCCAGCTTCGGCTCTCCATATCGCCGCTCGTCCCACTCCAGCTGGAGCTTCGGCAACGGTGTCGACAGATCCCGCACCGGCTGGCGCAGAATGCCTCCCCGCACGCGGTAGCGAGCAAACACGGCGATGGAGGTGCGCACTTCGGCGCCTTCCTCACGAAACGCGTTCGCGGGTAGGTCGAATGCACCCACCACGCGACGCGAGGCATCGCTATATGGCTCGCCATGCGGAATCGACCCATCAGCAAACTTGTCGACAAACGTGGTCGGAAGCAAGGCGACCACGACTTGTGAGGCGTCGAGTGCCTGGGCAAGTGCGTACTCATGGCTCAGCGCGCTGGTACGCGGGCCAAACCGGCCCCATGTCGTGCAGTCGTAGGGCTGCAGGTGTGGCGACTCCAGATGAATCGAGAACGGGGGATTTATTAGCGCGATATCGAATCTGCGCGGATGAATATCCTCCATCCCAGCGTGCCGAAAGCTGCCGTCGAAGCCGGCTGCCTCGATTGCTTGTTGAATTATCTCGATCGTTGGTTTGTGCACGTCCACACCAAAGAGGCTGTACCTGACCGGATCTGCAAACTGCAGCAGACGGCCGGACCCGACAGAATTGTCCAGGATGGACACCTTCCGATCCGGCAACCAGTCGGCCACCACACCCCACATCAGGCGGGCGATCACATCCGGGGTGAAGAACTGCGAAAGATGGCGCTTACGCGCCGCGTGCAACTCGCCCATGTGCGCGACTTTTTCGGCTTGCGAGCCGAGGCTCACAATAGCCCGTAAGGGCTCGTACCAATTGGTCATGATAGGTCCCATAAGAAAAACGCCCCATCAAAGACGAGGCATGTAGTGGATCGAATGCGAAATCCGCCATTCAAACTCGGTAGGTGCCAGCCTGCTGCTGGACGAAGGCCAGCAACGTGCCCGCGATCGGAAGTGCGAAGCGCAACTCCCAGTACTCGTTTAACTGGATGTTGTTGAGGCCAGGGAGGGTCTGACGCTGCTGCGGCTGGAATGGATCGCTTGCGTGGCACCTTGCCAGGCAACTTGCCAGCGGCGCGTGGCTCATGCAGCGCGCAAACACTGCCAGCGCGAAGAAGGCGGCTATCACCGCTCCAGCGAGCCGAAATGCAGTTGCCGCATCGGATGTTCGGCGCCGTCGACCTGTTCCGATATCGCCACCAAACGCATCCGCATCGCCGTGGCTGTGCGCCGGGCTGCCATACTGCTGGCTAGCCCAAGGGCCCGTGGGAGTGTCTGGGCCGTTTACTGAACGGCCATGGCGTGTCCGTTGGCCCCATAGATGCGGCGCAGACGTTTCCCGGAAGTCATCGAGATCGGGTGCATCGCCGGCTCGAATGGCTTCTCAGATTTGGCATGGCCGGTGACGGGAATCCGCGTCTCACCATCGGTAGCTTACATCGCGTGTCAGGCCGTCTCTTCCATGAACGCAGCGCCAAATTCGCCGATGAACAGCATCAACGCCTCGGCCACCTGGTGGGAAAACTTGAACTCCCACCCGTCTTTGAAGAAGACGATGTCAAGCCCAGGATGGCTTTGCTTCTCGCGGTAGTTGTACTCAATGTTGTGGACATTGATACGCGAGAGGCCACTGGCCAGCGACGAGTGACCCGCTTTGGCAGCAAAAGCGGTGAGGCCCTGCAGGCAATCCGCGGCAGTCTGGCAGCTGTAGTAGCCCACCTTCCTGCACGATCGCCCGTAGCAGCCTTCCGAAGTCACTCGCATGCGCAGAATCACCGCTGACGCGGTGCGCTGAACCTCATTGCGCCGGTTGAGCCAGAAGCCTTTGATGATCCGCTGCGCAGCTTGCTGGTAGGCCAGTTCCTTGCCGCCACTCCCGCCATAGCGGTCATGAAGCGACGCCCACAGCCCGTCAATGTCGGGGATCTTCCCAGCCTTGAGCGCCTTGCCGATGTCCAGGCCCGCGTGCTCATGCTCTTTGGTATCGTCGATGTCCAGACGTGTTCCCGCAGGAGCAAACTCGCGGCGAGCGCGGTTGACCACATTGCCGGCAAGCGAAGAGCAGAAGCTTTCAAGCTCCCTGGCCGTTCCATACTCGGAGCGAATCTCCACAGTGTGGCTGTTCCCGGGGATGCCTGCCAGGCACTCGCGCTCGAAGCTCGCAGCCGAACGATAGGCTGCACATGCCGCCTCCTGGGCCCTGACGAAGCGCTCAATGATTTCGTTGTACATGCGGCCTCCAAATTAGTGCAGGGAGATCGCCGGACCAGCGGGCAAGGGCGAGAAGCCCATCGCCCACCAGGCCGAAACCGGGTGATCAGGGAAATCCGGAATCGTGGTGCTGCAGAACACGGCCGGCACTTCCGTCATGTCGACAGCTCCGGCAACGACCTGCTCGCGCCACCGTGCTTGTAGGCGCAGCCATGTGAGCTCCGCGCGCGCTATCGCATCCCAGCCCGTCGGGACCTTGGCTTCGTCGAATAGATCCGCGCCCGCAGCCGTCATGATGGCAACCACTTCATGGTAACGGCCGAGGTCGTGCGCAAATCCGCGGCGCTCAAACGTGAGCGTGAGCGGATCCGGATTGCCAAAGACCCGCTTCAGCTGACGGATGTAGACCGCGCATTCCAGGCGAGATTTCGCCTCATAGTCGGGGTGCCCGACCTGCGCGCAGGATTCATCGGCAGGCACCGGCCCGACTTCGATGGAAAGAGAGTGGATGAACATAGCGTTTCCTCAAGCGAGTTGGAGAAACGCCCCACCGGGGACGTTTCCCCGGTGGGTAGTGGATGGATTGGCAGGCGCCCGCGATGGGTCAGCCTGCAATGGAAGGCTTCTGCTCCGCAATCGACAGCTTCGCAAGAAGCCAACTGATCAGGACCAGAAACTCGATTTCGGCAACGAAGTGCACTTGCATCATCGCAAGGCGATCGTCGGCGGTGAAGATAAGAAAATACAGGACCGCGAACAGGTTGATGACCGTCGCAAAGACAGCCAGAGCGCTGATACGGGAGGAGACAACCATGCAAGGCTCCAAAAAAGAATGGAGCCTTCCCCATTGGGCAAAGCCCCAATGGGTGGAAAAAAAAGATGGCCGGTACACCGGCAGGGTCGATGCGCTGAAAGCGCGAAGAATCGGGCGGATATTACTGCGAATCGTCGCTCGGGGACAAGTCCCCCCAGCTGCGGCTCAACCTGTCGCGCGTCGCTGCCGGCTTGCCTCGCGCACGCGGTTCACCACATCCCACCGGCGCAGGTCAACCTCTTCCGGGTTCTCCAGGTTGGAGTGATCCAGCACCGGCCCATCGTCCCCGAACGGCTCATAGTCAGCGGGCAGCTTGCCCTCTGCCTTCAGCTTGGCGGTCTGCATCTTCGACAGGCCGTGACTGGTTTCGCTGATGGCGACATAGTCCCATCGTGCGGGCACTGCGGCCTCAGAAAACCACGCCTCGCCCTCCCCCGACGCGACCAGCGCCACGACGTCGTAGATGCTGCCGGTCGGCGACGGCATCGCCCGAACCTCGAAGCGCAGCACTTCCCGCCTCGGGTACCAGAACGTCCGGTCGAGATAGCGCTTGAACGTGAAGGCATCAAGCATCGCGATTTCCGCGTATTGCGGGTCGCCGGGCGGGATGAACTCGCGTTCGCTCTTGGGCCGCGCGCCGAGGGAAACCTCGCGAACGGCGGGGGTCTGGGGTGATGACATGGGATTTCCCGAAAAGATACCCCAAATTCTATAGCTTTCGGGCGCAACTCCCGCCACGGGCGCCTTGAGAATGTGTTTGGCGAATCTCGCCGGCCGGCGGCCTTGACTTCGCGATGGCGCCGGTATCTTGGTCATAGACCATTCGATACCTCGTTACCATGCGCTTCACCCGCTTCGGGCGCTACACCCCCATCGAGTTCAACGCCCGCCGGCAGGCCGCTTTCGCGCGCAAGCAGCAGCGCGAGCGCGACCGATACCCGCTCTTCCCCGAGCACGTCGCCGCGGAGCAGCACCAAGCCGACGAAGAGATTGATCGCCGGCAACGGCAAGCGGACAGGTTCGAAGCGAGCCAGCGTGCGTTCGAGGCCCGCGTGTGGCGCAAGGCCCGTACCCGATTCTTTTCGTTGCCGGAAGCCGGCAAGGCGCAGATCCGCGCGAAGTGGCTGTCCTGGCCCGGCCCGACTACCGCAACCAATTTCATCTACATCGTCGACGAACTGAGCGGTGACCGGGCACGCCGGGTGGCCGAGGCCGACGCCGGCCACGCCGAGATCCGACGCCGCGCGTGGGAATCCGTGAACCGCCAAGCCGCGCTGGAGGTGGTCTAATGGCCCCGACCGACGAGCGGGACGCCGTCGTTGACGCGGTGAAGGGCGGCGACGCCCTCAAGGTCAAGGCTTACGCCGGCGCGGGCAAGACCTCCACGCTCCGCCCGACGCTAGTGATACGGCGCCACCGAGATATTTTCCTGCTCGCCCGCTGGCGGCGCTCCCATGGCACGGCGCTCGCGGGGGCGGGTCAACCTGATCAGCGTTGTGTGGCGATCCTGCTGTTCGAACGATCCAAGTCGAACTACCTGACGATCGCGGACGCGGCCGCGATGCTCACCAACGCGCAGTTTCTGCCTTGCGACTCGGCGCACGAGGTGGCGATGGCGGACCACCTGGTGGCACAGCGGCGCGCCTTCCGCAAACCGCTCCGGCACATCGTCAACGCGCCGGTTCATCCCGATTTCGTGCTGACCGACACATCGCCGGAGGTGGTAATCGAAGTGCTGGGAATGGCTGGCAACCCGGAGTACGTCACCCGAATGGCGGCAAAGCGCCAGCACTACCGCGCCGCCAGCGTGCCGTTCGTCGAATGGAACGCTCCCGCGCAACCGCTTTCCGCGGTTCGGCTGCCGTCCCCTGTCGGGACAGCCTCGGAGGCCACCCATGCAGGCTGAACACGCAGCGATGGATGGAGAATTGTTCCATAGGGCAATGGAACTGGTCCACCAACACCGCGCCGCGTCGGTGGCGCTAATCCAGCGCCATCTGCGCATTGGCTGGGAGGCTGCGGAAGCACTGTTGGCCCGCATGGCCGCCGAAACGATGGCCGTTCGCAAGATGCAGAACGGCCTTTACCTCTACATCCACGGCCCTATCGGCGCGGAACTTGCGCGCCTGAACGGCTTTGCGCAGGAGGTGTTGGCCGCGCTTACCGAAGATTGCATCGACGCGGCCCACCTTCGGGCCTCTGCCATTCGCTATGGCCTGGCTGAAGAGACAACCGTCTCGGCTCGTTGCGGCGACCAGTGCGCCTGCGCGACGCTCTTCGAGTTCCCGGTCCGATGCTTCAGGGCAAGCGGGGCGGCGCTGGACTCTGGTGAGCCTTAGGCATCCACGACTTGAGCGAGATACAGGGGATCATCGTCGCCCCTGTGCGTTGGTCCAACCCGGGCGAGCGGATTTCTATGTTCACACCCAAGGCAGGTGAAAAAGAAACCGCGTTCGTCCAGCTGTGGGTCTGCCGTGTTAAACATCACCGAGAGACGGCACTTCGTGCAAGTCCACATGGTTCACTCCTTGCGTGACTTCGGGTCGCGCGCGCTACGCTAGGTTCACGATAGTTCAGGCGGTCCACTAAAGCATTCACCATCCACGAAAGCCTGGTAGGCAAGGAGGATTCACCAATGCCGCTCTACAACACTGAGATCGTCTACCGCGCCGTCATTCAAGCCGATGACGCCGAGGCCGCGCTCGTCGCCACCAAACGTGAGCGCCGGGACATCGAGGGCGACTGCGCGGAGCCGCGCTACGAGCTGGTCGGCCCCTATCGGACTCCTGCGGACTTCGAAGATGGCTGGACCGAGACCGATTACCCTTACTGTGGTCTCGGATCGGCCTATATCGGTCAAATACTGCTCGCCGAGGACGGCCAGCCCGAACGCGACACGCCGTACCATCGACATGTTCGAGGATGTGCCAGCATGAGTGAGAACACCCGTATCGAGTGGGCAGACCACAGCTGGAAACCGTGGCAGGGGTGCCCGAAAGTGGGCCCGGGCTGCGACAACTGCTATGCCGAGTACTCTGGCTCACGAACGACCCGGCCAGCGTCCGCGCCAACAACCTGCGTGTGCTGGAGGCGCACACGGCATGTCACCAGCGCCTGATGGACGCCGGCGGGGAGCGCAGAACCACCGTCTATGGTGATGGCGCCTACCGAATCCGGCCCCGGTCCTTTGGCGAGCCCACACCGGGCCGACTATCGCGAAATGTGCTCGAGCGGGGCCAGCGGTGCAGTACGGCAGGAAGCCGTAGCGCTCGGGTTGCCACTTCATGGCACCATGCAGCCGACGGCAATTCCTGAGTTCTTTGTCCGCTTTCTCACCGAACCAGGCGACCGGGTCATCGAACCGTTCCGCGGCACGGTTCGAACTGGCCTCGGCGCTGGACGTATTGGCCGACGCAGGCTCGTCTCAGAATGGATTCTTCAATATATCCGCCGTGCCGCCGAGTTGTTTCGAGAGGCCGCCGGGTTCCACCTCCACCCGGCCCTGCACTGGGCCAATCAACCAAGGTAGCAATGCAGCAGTTCGAAAACGACCAATCCGAATACCCGAAGCCTGAGACCGTCCTAGCCATCCGCGGCGCGATCGCAACCGGCCGCCACGGCGGTTCGATGGGGCCTGAGGGTCACTGGCTCAACGAGTTCTGGCAGATCGGCCGGACGCTTCGCGACCACAGCGAAATGCTGCAGGGCTTCCAGGGCACGGCGCGCCGCGGCCTGCTCAGCACTTCGACGCGATACCTCGCCATCAACGAGCCGGTATTCGAACAGCCCGACGAGCGATCTTAACGGGCAGCCGGCCGGTGCAAGGCATAATTCCGGCTTCTCCACCCGGACCTTGCCATGCCAACCGGCCTGCTCAACTGCGCCCACTGCGATGGCGCCCCCCTCTTCATCGCCGGCCGTCTGCAGGCTGTCGTCGTCTGTGAGGAATGCGGTATCTCAACGTCGCCAGTCCGCCTGGAATCCACCGACACGGACACCGCTTCTGCGCAGTTGCGCGCGATCTGGAACTCCCGGGTGGAACACCGGCCGGCAGACCAGCAGACGATTTCCATGCTCGCCCGGCGTGAGCTGACCTCGTCCGACATCCCCTATTTCCTGAACCTGCTCGCATCGACTACCACCGATTGGGCAACGAACGGGCCGAAATTCGCAGCCATGGCCGCAGCGTTGGCGCAGCCGGGTTTTCAGTTCAAGCACGTCTCGCCGCCGGAGACCGTCATCGAGGATGCCGGCCGCTATCGTAAGGTTGTTCGGCGATCCAAGGTTATCTATATCGATGGTGCCCCAATGGTCCGGTTCGAACACGTACCCGCCCTGACTGCGATCATCGCTGAAGAGGCGAAGGAGAACGACGAATGGCCGTTCCCAATTCTAGAAGAGTTCGTCGCCCGAGCCGTGGACAGCCTTCCGGATAGCACCGAACCTTGACTTCGCCCGGCCTGCGGCAAGCTGGAAGCGCTACTTTGATCTGGAAATCCAAATGCTGCGGCCGCCCGCCCTCTCGATCCTCTTCTTCCTCGCACCGACCAAGGTCGGCGCCAAGGACTTACCGGCACCAGCCTGTGCTTACGTATTCGCTCATGGCCAGCAGCCGGTCATCACCAAGGCCAGCCACACCCGAATTCTGTGCTAATGCGCATATGCGGTCATGCACTCCGCCCAGACGCGAACGGCGCTCTGGTCTGCGAACACCTCACTCGGGGGGCGGCTGATGCCGCTCGCGCGCTGCCGCGGGACAGCGACTTCTACGAGGAAGAGCGGTTGCCTGCCGGTGAGCGAGGCAGCTTGCGCGACTATGGACGTGGCGCTGGGCTCGACCGTGGCACCTGGCATCCAGCGCCGACTTTGGCGACAAGGCGTCGCAGGCCGAGAGCTTTAGGCTGGCAGGCCTTCCGGACGAAATCAGGGAAGCGGATTCGCCCCCGCAGCGCGCCAGCGTCGCGGATGAATGCCGACTTTTGCGCACCAGCCGCAGCCTACATCGCGCGCAATGATGCGGCACCTGCATACAGTGTAGTGAGCATCGCAGAACTGGTTCACTTTGCCGGCGTGGATCCCTTCCCATCGCTGCCAAAGTCGATGCGAATGTCCCCGATGGACTTGCCACCGCCCATGCCGGCATCCGGGCGAGCGGCCAGCGCGGGCGCGTTTCATTCGCCTGGCTGGCCAGCGCCGACTCGGCAAAGGCGGTGCCGGCTCCAGACGCTGTACAGGAGCTTGTCCGCGCGGCCGGCTCCTTGGTCGCGCTGGCGGCAGCCTACGCACGATCGTCCCCAACTCGCGTTCCACAGCGCACCGACCTTCACGGTTGTTGGATGAGCTCTTGCGGCCGTACGCTGGCTTTGCACGCAGTCGATTGTCGCGGTTCGATAAGGCAAAGCGATACCGGACGAAACGACCCAAGTGCAGGCCATGGCGCTACCAGTTCCTGCAAAAGGGATCGCAAGGACCGCCGTGAGTACGAGTATGGAAAGAACCAGCCAGCCCCAGTCCAGATAGCTTTGCTAGCTCAAAGACCCCCCAGTTGCCGCAACAGAAATGGCAACGTGCCGCTCGCGGCAGCGCTGGATCGAGCCCTCGCTAGATTTTGCTCGATGGAGCGACGCGGCTTTTCGGTAAAAGCGACCCTTCTCCTGCGAGCATTCTGGGAAAACAGTATGAGCATGCTCATACCTTCGCGATCGAGCGTTTGCCGATACTGGCCGGAAGGCCGGCCGACCAGCGTCGGATAAGAGCCCGCTTCCGAAGAGCAGTCCCGGCCTCAGCCCTCCTTCGCGAGAATTCGATAAAGCTTGGTCCTTGAAATCCCAAGCTGCCGCGCAGCCACTGCTTTGTTGCCATCGGCGGCCAAGATAGCGGCCTTGACCTCATTCAGAGTGGGTTCCTTCTTACCCAAGCTCAACTGGGTGGAATAGGTAGAAAGATAGGCATTCGCTTTGGTCGCCCGGCTGTGGCCAGCGGCCTCCACCACCTTGCGCATCGCTTCGCGGTGTGCCTCCACATCAACAACTGGCCCGCTCCCCTTCACAGCCGCCGGCTGGCCGCTCTCCCGCTTATACATCTGCTGCAGGTATTGGTGACGCAGCCCGTGCGCCGTCACACCGTCGCCGTCTTTGGTGATTCCGTGCTTCTCCAGAACGGTATAGAAGCGTCGGCGCCACCGAGTCTGGGAGAAGGAAGCAGGCATCAGCGTGCCTCGCTCCGGATTCGTGACGTATGCAAGTGTTGCCGCTTGCCCGAGCAACTCGTACTGCCAGCCGAACTCTATCGGGACCCGGCGGGCGCGCCCGCCTTTTGTGCCGTCATGCACGAGCAGCATTCCCGATGGCAGGACGTCCAAAGCAGGCCGCAATCGCCAGCTTTCCTTTGCTCGCAGGCCAAAGCCAGCTTCCAGCTTGAGCTGCAGTGCGACGTGGGCGTCCGTGACCGCGATCTCGGCGATCTTCGCCGCCGCATCAATGCCCTTGCCATCCCACGAACGGTCTTCGCGCGCAACATAGCTGCGCTCGTATCCGGCCGGTCGCTGCACATAGTCTTCGATTCGGCCGACCACGTTGGTCTTCCCCATCCATGACATCAGCGCACGCAGGTGGGTGAGGCGTAGCTCCACCGTTCCCACGTTCAGCTTGCGCTCCTCCACCCAATACTGGACCAGCCAGCGGATGTGCTTCTGCCGAATGCTGTAGGGCGAGGTTACGGCCATGCCACCAATGCTGCGCAGCTCCACGAACATGGCGAGAAGTGCCTGCACGCGCTGTCGCTGTGACATCTGCGACAGCGATCTGCCGCTAACTCGCGTCCCGCTATGCGGCAGGTGCAAGTGTTCCGCAGCCAGTACTGCGAACTCAGCCTTGAATCTCTCCGGCAGGTTGTATTGGTTAATGATGGGGCGCAGGTTGATAGTCTTAGTCATACGGCGTTCTCGAACTTTTGCGCTTCGCGCGTGCGGCCACGGGCGAGTGTCCGCCATGGGACCTCGCAGCTCGCTGCTGGACAGCGCCGACCCCCGATCCGGCTTTGTCCCCTCGGTGCTCCGGGGTACCACCCCCAGCTTTCCAGCCCACCCAGCCGGTCTTGCCACTACCTTCCTGTCCTTTAGCGATGCCAAACCGATCAGCCCTGAGCATGGAAGCAATGCGTCGTGACTGTCCGCAGTGCGGGCGCAGGCCTTCGCCTTGCACGCCGCTGCGCGGCCACCCTATCCGGTGCATCAATGGATGCCAGCCTGACGGCGCCAGGGATTTCGTCCTGGTGCAGCCGGCCGATGCCGTGATGAGTGATTACTTGTTGCGCCGTTCTGGTACCGGTAGCGCCCCCCGGGTCGATATTGCTCAGAAGCCTGCGTCCACCGCTCGTTCGGTACGCAAACAGCTCCCCGCCCCAAAGCCGGATCATCCCTGCTGCGGTGTGTCGGGCTTCGTGATCCGCGCCCAGCCAAGCGGCTGAAAGGGCGTCGGGCATTCGTGGAAATTCCACAGAGCACCTGTCCGGTGTCCGGCTTCGGAATTGTCCACACTGCGGTCTATTTTCACGAACAGACCGCCAATCGGCTTGGTATCGCGGTGTCCGGTGTCCTCACTATCCGACACGGTCCATTTGATTTAATTGAAAAAAATGCCGTTTCAATTTCCGGCGTGAACAACTGGCGATCGCAAGGCCCGAATGTCGGGGTTTTGCGTGCTGGATTTGCCGCGCAACTGGCGGCGAGGTCGATGCGTCGGGGACGCGGTAAGTGCTCGAAGCATATACCAGGCATGGGCCAAACGGCAACGTTTGCCACTGCAAAATCGCGAGCTTTCGGCGACTTGACTTCGATTTTCCGACGGTAGAGTGGGCTATGTCGATGTGCCATCTAATCCGACGCTCTCAAAGCAAGACCGACAAAGTCCGACCAAGTCCCAGATGCTCCCACCGACCTGAGGCGAGTGAATGGGGCTCGGAGGTACAAAGTCCCACTTGCTCGGAACACGAAGGACATTCGACACATCGGAGCCATCCACTTCAATGAATCGCCAAGGAGCACAAATGAGAATCTCGACCGTCGCAATCGATGTTGGCTACGGCAACACCAAGTCCGCCTTTCCGCTTGGCTCGGACATCGCAACCAACATGTTCCCCTCGCTGGCACCCATTGCCGCAACGTCCTCTCTCACCGCGCATACCGGCGGCATCTTCCGGGCTCGAAACGTAGTGAATGTGGAGGTCGATGGTGCGCGATACGAGGTCGGACCCGATGTTTCGCTGAGCGCCGCTCATGTCCATACCGGTCGCTCCCTGTCTGAGGATTATGTAACGACACCCAACTACGCTGCCCTGCTCGCCGGCTCGCTGCACTATGCCAATGCCATGGAAGTTGATCGGCTCGTCCTGGGCCTGCCGGTGCACAATACGCTGAAGTACGCTGCCTACCTCAAGGACCGTTTCACCGGCACCCATAACTTTGGGTGGGGCGACGTTCACATCAACAGCGTGCTCCCGCTGCCGCAGCCGCTGGGCACGCTGATTACGTACATCCAGCAAAACGGCAAGAAGTACGACCCTGAGAACGCATACCTGGTGATCGATGTCGGCTACTTCACAACCGATTGGGTGGTGGCGCGTGGCTACACCATGGACGACACGCGAAGCGGCGGGGTGCCTGGAGGCGTCGCGCGCATCTACCAACAGGTGGCAAGCCTCATCTCGGCTGACCGTGGGCATCCCACCGACAGCATCGAACGCATCGACAAGGCCATCCGCGACGCCAAGCCAATGGTGTTTTTCGGTCAGGATCTGGACGTTTCGCCCTACCTGGCAGAGGCCATGGCCGTCACCCATCAGCCGGTCAAGGAAATCCAGGCACGCGTCGGCCGCACCGACGATATCCGGGCAATCATCCTGACTGGTGGCGGGGCCCAGCTCTACGCCCCGACAATTCGTGCTGCCTTCCCGCACAACGTGATCCACATCATGGACGCGCCCTGCTTCGCCAACGTTCGCGGCTTCTATACCATCGGTTCCGCACGGCAAGTCGCCAAGGCCGCCTGAGGACGCCCGCCATGGACAAGCTCCAGATGACCGTGACGCTGTCCGCCGACTCGGCTCCTGATCTGCTCGCGTATCTGCGGCAGTTCCCGGGAGCTCGGGAGCGGGCGTTCATGCTTAAACTGCTCGCGCAACGGGGGCTGCAGCTTGTGCTCAGCGCTGGTCCCGACACGCTGCTGCGTCCTCCCACTGCTGCAACGACGCCGACCGTTGCAGCACCGGTACCGCCTCCACCGCTGCTGGCTCACCCCGAACCCTCAGGAGCGAGGGAGCGGGAGACCGCCGCACCATACGCTACAGTAGCCGCGATCCTGCCATTGTCGCCGGCTGCGGCAGGCCGGCTTGCTGCGGATCGACCGCAGGTTGCCTCAGCCCATGCACAGGAGCGGCCACGGGCTACACCGGCGCCCGCATCTGAGCCTGCCGCGGACGGTCCTGATCCGCTTGCGGGACTGGATCTCGGTGCGCTCAATGACGCAATGGCGCGATTCGGCTAAGCGAGAATCTGCGGCGCACGGCGGCGCTTGACTCCGCCTCTTCATGTGGCAACCTAATAGCATTCAGAGAAAACAGGAGGATACCGAGCCATGTTTGAATACCTGTCCACGACTCAAGGCATTAACCGCTTCGTCTTCACTGTCCTGATTGGGTGGTGTCTTCTGGAGGCCGTCCTGGTCGTCTACAACGGCGTCAAAAACCGAAAGCGCGGCTGATCTTCGATCGGGATAGGGGCAGGCCTCGCGGCCTGCCTCCTCCCACACCACCGTGCATACGGGTCCGTACACGGCGGTTCGGATCAGTTGATCGGCGATGGTCCCAGCGACGGAAGGCCCAACGAGCGGAAGTAACGATTCGACAGCGCCTTGTTCAGTGCCGGGCTGTGGCTTAGGCGCCAGACACCGTGGGGCGAACCCGCCGTTTGTGCGGCAAGGTTGCGGTCCACGCCTCGCGCAACTAGCTCCCGGAATCGGGTCCGGCCACGCTTCCACTGCGTCCAGAAGAAGCAGCGTAGGCGGCGTCGGGTCCATTCATCCAGTTGCTTGAGCACGCTGGGCGTTTCACAGAAACCAAAGTAGCCACGCCAGCCCGTCAGATATCGTTTCAGCGTGCCGATCAACTGGTCGACGCTGATCCCGCGCGAGCGTTGCGTCAGTTCCCGGACCCGATCCTTGAAGCGAGCCAGGGCCTTGGGCGCGATGCGCCTTCTGACCTGCTCCCGCCCCAAGAAGGTGAAGCCCAGAAACTTCCGAGTGTGTGGCCGGGCGACCGCGCTCTTCGCCTCGTTGACCTTCAACTTCAGCTTGCTGGTGAGGAAGGCTTTCAGCCCACCCATCACCCGTTGGCCCGCGCGTTCGCTGCGCACGTAGACGTTACAGTCGTCTGCGTACCTCACGAAGCGCAGTCCGCGTCGCTCAAGCTCGCGGTCTAGATCGTCGAGCAACAGATTGGATAACAACGGTGACAGCGGACCGCCCTGGGGCGTGCCCTCGTCCGTTGCACCAACCAGCCCGTTCTCCAGCACACCTGCCGTCAGGAAGGAGCGGATCAGCTTCAGGACGCGCCTGTCGCTGACCCGCTTCGCCACCCGGCTCATCAGGATATCGTGGTTCACGCGATCGAAAAATTTCTCGAGGTCGAGGTCTACAACCCAGCGATGCCCTGCCTGGATGTAGCCCTGTGCGCGCTCCACGGCCTGATGCGCCGAGCGTCCCGGACGGAAGCCGTAACTGGAGTCCGAGAACGTCGGGTCCCACTGCCTTTGCAGCACCTGCAACACTGCCTGCTGGACGAACCTGTCGAGCGCAGAGGGGACGGTCAGCGCGAACTGCACAAGCGCTCAACGAGCATTTGGGATGGGCTGAGATCCGCCATCCGTTTCATCCGCTCCGGGGCCAGCGTTTTCCGGTCCTGAAGACGCGCCGGGTGACAGGCGTCGACACATTGCTACTGGGTCATGTCGAGCGCGGCAGCTTCAGCATTGCCCGCGAATGGACCGACTGGGGCGCGCCTGCCGTCGAAGACGATTGCGAGATCCCTGTGTCTCGCTTCGATCTGGGCATGCTGCTGGAGCTGATCGCGTTGATCGACCAGCTTGCCGCTTCGTCCTCCAAGAAGTCATCAACCAAAGGAGCTTGATCAATGCATTTCATTGCCCTACTATCAGACCAGTTTTTAACGTGGTCCGCCAATGGAAGATATTCCGTCGTCAACATTACGCAGGCGTCGCGCGCAATTGCTCAAGCAAATGCCGGCGTTGGACACGCTCTTGCGGGGCTCGCTCATCGAACGCTACAAGCGCTGCGGCAAGCCCGGCTGCAAGTGCGCCGATGGCCCAGGTCATGGCCCCAAGTACTACTTGTCGGTGAGTTTTCCCGGGCGCCGACCACAAATGGACTACGTGCCACAGGCCGATTACGCCGACGTCACCGAACACCTGGCGAACTATCACCGGGTCCGCGAGATCATCGAGGAGATCTGCGAGATCAATCGCGAACTATTACGCCGCCGCGAGGCGCTATAAGGGGCGTCGGTGAGCCAGTCGCCGCTGTCGCTCACCAACTCCATCGACCTGCAATCGGCCGGCGTACTCATCGCCAACATGCTCGAAGCCTGGCTCATCGCAGAGCCCGCGCTGGAGTTGACCGAGGAGGCCGTCGATGAACACCAAGATCACCCCCCAACATCAGAGCAAGCCGGCGTACATCTATATCCGCCAATCGACGCTGGCCCAGGTGCGACACCATCAGGAGAGCACGGAGCGCCAGTATGCGTTGCGCGACAAAGCGCTGGCATTGGGCTGGCCACAAACGTCGATCCGGATCCTGGATCGGGACCTCGGTCAGTCAGGCGCGCAGATGACGGGCCGCGAGGACTTCAAGACGCTGGTGGCAGATGTCTCGATGGGGCACGTGGGCGCCGTGTTTGCGCTGGAGGTCTCGCGCCTGGCGCGCTCGAATCTGGACTGGCATCGCCTGCTCGAGTTGTGCGCCCTCACCCATACCCTGGTAATCGACGCCGATGGCTGTTACGACCCAGGCGACTTCAACGACGGCCTGCTGCTCGGTCTCAAAGGCACAATGGCACAGGCGGAACTGCACTTTTTGCGCGGGCGCCTCCAAGGCGGCAAGCTCAACAAGGCGCAGAAGGGTGAGCTGCGCTTTCCGCTCCCGGTTGGGTTGTGCTATGACGACGAAGGCCACATCGTCCTGGATCCCGATGACGAGGTGCGCGGCGCCGTGCAGTTGGTGTTTCGTCTCTTTCGAGAGACCGGCAGCGCATACGCGGTCGTCAAGCGCTTTGCCGAAGATGGCCTGCGCTTTCCGAAGCGCGCCTATGGCGGCGCCTGGGCGGGCCGGCTCATCTGGGGGCGCCTGAGCCATGAGCGCGTGATCGGCCTGATCAAGAATCCTTCGTATGCGGGCATTTATGTCTTTGGACGGTACCAGTACCGCCAGCGCATCACGCCACAGGGGGAGGTGCATAAGCGCGTGCAGCCGGTACCCAAGGCAGACTGGCGCGTCCATCTACCCGACCATCACGAGGGATACATCAGCCCGGAGGAGTTTGAGCGGAACCAGGCACGCCTGGCGGGCAACCGGACCAACGGTGAAGGCACCGTGCTCAGCGGTCCGGCGCGTGAAGGATTGGCGCTGCTTCAGGGGATGCTGATCTGTGGCTGCTGTGGTCGGGCGCTGACCGTGCGCTACCAGGGTAACGGTGGCATCTACCCAATGTACTTGTGCAATGCGCAGCGCCGCCAGGGTTTAGCGACCAGAGATTGCATGAGCGTGCGCAGCGACCTGCTCGACAACGCGATCGGCGAAGCGATGCTCGCGGCCCTGCGGCCAGCCGAACTCGAACTCGCCGTGACCGCCCTGAACGAACTCGAGCAGCGGGATCAGGCCATCATGCGTCAGTGGCATATGCGCATCGAACGCGCCGAGTATGAAGTCGCTCTTGCCGAGCGTCGCTATCAGGAATGCGATCCCGCCAACCGTCTGGTCACGGGCACCCTCGAGCGGCGCTGGAATGACGCGATGCTTCGCCTCGCAGCGATCAAGACGGAAGCCGCCCAGTTCCAGAGCCAGAAGGCGCGCGTTGCCACACCCGAACAGAAGGCCCAGATCCTCGCACTGGCGCGCAATCTGCCGCGCCTCTGGCGTGCTCCGGCGACCCCGGCGAAGGATCGCAAGCGCATGCTGCGACTGCTCATCCGGGACATTACGGTCGAGAAACTTCCCGCAACCAGACAGGTGGTCCTACACGTGCGTTGGCAGGGCGGCACCTGTACCGACACCACCGTGACTTTGCCCAAGCCGGTCGCCGACGCGATGCGCTATCCCACTGCAACCGTCGAGCACGTGCGCAAACTGTCGCAACATTTGTCCGACCCGCAAATCGCTGCGCACCTCAATCAGGAAGGCCTGCGCAGTTCAACTGGCAAATCGTTCACGCTCTCCATGGTCAAATGGATCCGCTTCCGGTACGGGATTGCGGCGACCAACTTCATGCGGCCTGACGAACTCACGGTTCAGCAACTCGCTCACCGACTGGGCATCAGTCCACACGTCGTGTATTACTGGATTGAGCGCCAAGTCGTCCACGCTCGTAAGCTCGACGGGCGGGGCCCATGGTGGATCACGCTGGATCCCGTCAAGGAACAGCAACTGCGGGACTGGGTGCGCACTTCAGGGCATCTTCGGGGGCAACATTCCCACACTCAACTGTGAGAGGTGCATTATGAGATCACCGTCGGTATGCCGAGATTGCGGAACTCCCCCGGTTTGCCGACTTTCGGGATCGAGACCTGCCGGACCGGTTGCGGCTGATAGGTCCGCGCACGCAGTTCTGCCTGCAGACGGTCCAGATGCTGGTCCGCCTGTTCGGCAAAGTCTGCCACGCTGATTCCATCGACACCGCCACTGCCCCGGTTGGCCCGGACTCGCTCCCAGGCGACTTCCAGATTCTTCCGTTGAAAAACCTTGTCAATTAATGAGTGGACCTTCCTTGCTTCCATCGGGTTGATCCAGTCAGACAGTCTCCTCGGGCGCGGATGTACGGGTATTTCACTCATGGAACTGATCCTCCTCCGTGTCCTTACTCACTGTCGTCCGGGCTCTTCCCAATCATCTTCGCCGGCTGCCTTCCCCGACCCACTTCTGTCGCCGATCGCTCGGTCACGTGGTTTTGGCCACGCTTCAGGTACTACTCAGCCGTCCGACTACTGGCACAGCACCGCTCGCCACTTCGCTCCTCGCTTATAGGCTCACTTCCCGCGGTGCCACCCGCAGACTGTGCCAGTCCTCCTGAGGTCACACGCTGTTCTTCCGTACCGTGCCGTCCGCAAACACCTTGGTGCGGTGGGTGAATGAGAACGCCTTCGCCCCCATACTGCGGGCTCGACCTTGCCCCACCTTTGGCCGACCGGTTCGTCATCGGGGCAGCCCCCATCGACTACGGCCCGGTACTTCTCCTCATGCCCTTCGGATTCCACCTCGCGGTGGACACCCTGCCCTCCGGAGACCTACGGGAAGGTGGCTCCAGGTCTGCCTTGGCTGTCTCCGGCTTTCGCCTTCGTGCCCGGTTAGGCATCTCCATACCTGCCTTCTCTCTCCGGCCAGCGAGGCATTACCCCCGCTTTTGGATATGACGCCCCTCATCTGAGCGTCAGAGGGACTTGAACCCTCCCGAACAACGCGCTGCTCAGCGCACAATATGGCCTCTGCTGACTTCTACACCGCCATCCCGACGCCTCTCGACGTCGGTAGCACCATGGCAGCGGTGCAGATCTCCCCGGGTATGACGCACCCACCTTCACGCTTATGCCTGTCGGATATACGCCGCACCGTTCCGTGCAAGTACTGGGCTTTGGCAATTTTGGCTACCTCACCCCGATACGACGCCTCATCCGCTTCCTGTTCGTCAGGCCAGCGCTTTGCCTCGGACTTCCTTCAGACTCCCAGTCGCCCGGGAAACCCTTGTCTCTGGCTAACACTTCCCCTTGCCGGGTGTGTAAGGGACTTGCACCCTCAAGTGAGTGCGCCCTGCCGGGCGCACCAAAAAAAAAAGGTTCTTCACCGATTTCCGGGGAAGGCCGCCCGGATCTTCAGGAAGAAGTAATGGTCATCGCGGAAGCCATAGGCCATCCGTTTGATGACCTTGATCCGGTTATTGATGCCTTCCACCAGATTGGTTCCCAACGGCCAGCGGCTGTGAGCCAGGATGCCGGGTAAATATGGCTTGAGGCGTTTGGCGAACAGGCACAGAGGTGCGATGCCGCTGGCCATTGCGCGCTCGTACCACCCTTGCCAGAAGCGCCGGGCGTAGCCGGGATGCCGATATGTCCAGAGCGTCTTGAGATCGTCCTTGAGCACGTAGACGGTCATCAGCGCTTGGTTGGCAGCCAGTATTTCATCAAGCCGGATCTGATCGGCCTCACGCGTGACGTTCTCCCGATTGCGCAGCAGTAACCAACGAGAAGACTTCACCACCTGACGAGCGGTCTTGTCGCCGCGCAGCCGATTAGCCTCATCCACCCTGACGCGGTCGATGACCTCACGACCGTACTTGGCCACCACGTGGAACAGGTCATAGACAACCTCCGCTTGCGGGCAGTGCATCCGCACTTCCAGGTCGTAGGCGGTATTCATGTCCATCACCGCGGCGCGAAGCCGGGCACAGCCTTCAGGGCCAAGCAGCTTGAAGAAGGGCCGGATTTCCTCTCGGGAGCGACCGCGCCCGACCCAGAGTACCCGCTTGCTCGACGGCTCGACGATGACTGTGGCATAGCGATGGCCCTTCTGGATCGCAAACTCGTCCATCGCGATCACCGTGACCCCGCTCAGATCGACCGGTCCCAATTCCCGCTCAAGATGGCGCAGATCGATGCGCTTGACCGTGGTCCAGGCCAACCGGTAGAAGGCCGCGACATGGCGCAACGACATGACCTTGCACAGTTGCGCTACGCTGGCCGCAAGCCGCGTCGTAACCCGCGCATAGGGCGCGAGCCAGTCCAGGCGCTCCAGCTTCGGGCCACATCGCCGGCAAGCCAGACGAAGTCGCGGCACGATCAGCTCCACCGGAATCTCGAACACAGGCAGATCCCGCACGCGCCGCTCTACCCGATCATGGATACTGCTAACGCCCCGACCACAGCCATCGCAGCACCGCCTACGGCGCCCCTTAGGTTCCAGCCGGATGATGCAAATACGCTGCCCATTGCGGGTCTCTTCCCAACTATCGCGCATGCGATAGCCTTCCCAGCAGCCGAGCTGGGCCATACAATCGCGTGGGGCCAACCTCCACCTTCCTGATTCTTGTTGTGTCGCAACTCCAAGATAACAGTGGTGGGCGTGTTGGCCCTTTTTGTTTCTAAACGGTCACGCAGATCGGCGAAGAACCAAAAAAAAGCCCAGCAGTTTGCTGGGCTTTTTTGTGAATGGGATGGCCTCTCAGTGAAGAGTCGGCGCCAAACAGTAGTCGAGGGCGGAATCGAACGAGAACTTCCGGTCTAGGAACGTGAAGCCACCGGACGGCTCTCGGCGGTACACATCGAAGAATTGCGCTTCCGATTGTCCGGCCTGAACTTCCGTAGCGGCGGTCGCACGCATAGCTTGGATATGCAGTTTATTGATGATTGCTGTGAAACCCTTTTGCGGCATTGCTTTTCTCCTCGGAGAGCCTGCCAAGGGGGGACTCCTTCCCTGTGGGAAGGACCCACAGGGCAGAGGTTAGGTAAGGCGCCACCGGCTGGTGGCGAACTGATCAGGCGGTAACAGCCTGTTGAGACATCAGGCGCAACTGGTACTCGGTGCGCCATTGATCGCAGAAGTCGGTTCCACGAACCTTTGGTCGATGCATGACGGTGTGCAGCCCTTCGGCGCGCAACCGCTTTTCCAACGCGAGCGCGTCGGCCATGCCTGGGGACTTTCGGGTCTTCGGGTCGATCCTGTCAAAATCCGCGAAGATGTGGACCGTGCGGATGCCCAGGTCCGGCGGCACCACAAACTGACTCAGCAGTACCCGGTTGAGGCAATTCCATGCCGGCACGCCGAAGAGCATGTACGCCGCATAGGCGCTCTCCAGCCCTTCCGCGACACCAACTTCACCATCGCGCGGTTGCATCAGACGCACTGCACCACCGGTCAGCGGCAACGCAGACACACCATTGCGCTTGGCCGGGAGGATCTCCCCATCCGCAGTGATTATCGTCGCCTTGGCGGGCTGTCGCGGGTCGAGCGACGTGCGATGCACCGTGGCCATGCGCCCATCTGGCCGTGTGAATTGCGCAACGATGGTCGGGTAGCGGCCAACAAGCTGGCCTTCATACCAATAGTCCTGCACCGCCAGGCGCAAGGCCGTTGGCCGCGGCGCGCGCAGGCCAGGAACCCGGGCAGCAAGATAGCGCATGGCGTGATCGCCAGGCACCAGCCCGGCAGCAGCTTCCCACTGCTTCGCAATACGCCGCATCTTGGTGGCGGGATCTACTGCTTTCCCCCGGCGAGCTGAATTTGGCCTCGTAAAGGGGGGGTCGATCGGCACAGCCCGCTCGCCATTCAAGTCCCGCCACAGTTCCGAGTAGGTCATGCCGGTGTAGCAACGCACGAGCTCGAGGCCGTCGCCGGCTTTCGGATTCCCTGCATTGCACTTCCGGCAGACCCAATCGCCGCGGCCGCGTTTGTTGTCATAGGTAAAGCGGTCATGGCCACCACAGAGGGGGCACGGACCTGGGCGTCCTCGCCAGAAGTTGTCCGTCAGGACTTCCGCTGGCACGTACTGCCTCACCAGAGCGTCCCATTGAGCGGGCGTCCAGCTTTTTACGATATCACTCAGTTCTTTCATGGGATGGCTCCAGGTGGAGGGTTGGTCGATGCCTGAGACAGGCGAAGGAACGCTTGCTCAAAAGACATCCCGGCCGAGGCCAGAAGGTCTTTTCAGCATTGCGTTTAGCTGAGGGGAATATGGGGATTTGGCCGAGCGGCCGAGAAAGGCACCGCTGCTACCGGGCAAGCCGGTAGCAGTTAGTTCAAAGAGGCACTTCTTGGAGGAGCGCGTCAGTACATCGGCGCGCCATCGTTGCGGAAGGGAATGCCATCGAGCACTGCAGGTCGCGCGAAGGGAATCTCATTGTCGTCGAATCCGCCGAATCCACCCGACGGCGGTTGCGCAGGCTGCTGACGCGCCGCGCCCGAGCGTTGCGTTGGCGGAGCCGAGCGCTGCTCGCTCCCACGACGCTGCTGCGAATCCGCTCGCTCTGCGCCGGCATCGCCGTCGTCATCGTTGACACCCGCGCGACCACTGAGCATCTGCATTTGATCGGCGACGATCTCGGTACTGTACTTGTCCTGGCCGGACTGATCCTGCCACTTGCGCGTACGAATGCGGCCTTCGATGTAGACCGGCGAACCCTTGCGCAGGTACTGACCAGCAATTTCTGCCAGCTTGCCGAAGAACGAAATGCGATGCCATTCGGTGGCTTCCTTCATTTCGCCGGACTGCTTGTCCTTGTAGCGATCGGTGGTCGCAATACGGATGTTTGTCACCGCGTCGCCACTGGGCATGTAACGAGTTTCAGGATCTGCCCCGAGGTTGCCCAGGAGGATGACTTTGTTGACGGATGCCATGGTGCTTCCTATTCAATGAACGAGATTGATGTTCCAGACCCACCTGTCCCAGAGCTTCTGCTCTCCGGTCCTTGGGTCCTTAATGGGATCGCCAGTCTTCTTATCGAAGGCTGGCACCTTTTCCTTGCGCAGGCGTTTGACCGCAACACGGTCACCCAGCTTGCAACCGGCTTCTGCGAGAGCGTCCTTCAGACCTTCGCCCTGCAGGGTCTTCTCGCCGGCACTCGTGTACAGCTTGACGGCAAACGAAGTGTAGGTACGAGGCCCGCCAGACTTACGGTTGGGGAACTCCATTTCGCCCCACTCGATGAGCTTGCCCACGGTGTAGGCGGAAGAGGAACCCTTTTCAGAGGAGGCGCTTCCGCCCCCTTCCCGCTCGCCGTCTTCGCGTTTGCTGCGCGATGGCTGGGCGCCATCCAAGCTACGCGTTGGCTGAAAGCGGCGCCCTCCTGCTGGCGCGTCACTACTTGTCGGCACGTCCGGCGTGAGTTCGCGCTCGGCTTGAAAAATGACGTCAGCCGCGACCTTCTCCAGCGCTTCGCCTGGATGCACGCTGACCTGTTTCCAACGAGGGATCACCTCCGGCAGCAGCTTGTCGCCATACGGCGTGCTTTGCAGCCGATGATGAAAGCCCCCAACGAAGTGGATCACGCGATCACCTTCGTCCCGAAGCAGATGGGGGACGCCGTGAACATAGAACTGCCGCTCGTTGGCGGCGCCCGTGCCGACCGGGATCGTGCTGGGAGAGGATGACCCTCTGTGTTCCGCGCTCAGAACACCGGCCACACGCTTGATGAGATTGAGCCAAGTCATGGTCTAAAGAAGGGAGCCACAGCACAAACGTCGGACCACATCGAGGTCGCAACGCAGCCTGGCATGATTGAGAATCACGTCTTGCAGGGTCTCAGGGTCGACCCCGGATACTGCGCAGACGTAGCTATATGGCAACGCGCCATTCCAGTAGCCAAAGATCCAGCCGAGCGTCATCGAGTATTCCTCCAGATCGAGAGGCCGATTGCGCATGCGGGCACGCAGCATCTCGGCACAGTCGATGAGGGACTCCGGCATGTTGTCGCCGCGCCGGCTATCGCAGGCGAGGCTGATGAGAGCGTCGACCATTTTCTCGCGCACCGCCTTGCTCCAGAGAGAAGGGTCGGGCAACGGGTCGAGCTTGGGAGGGGGCACTACGATGGCGGCCGCCTCACCGAAGAAGTCGAGCTGCCATCCCGCTGTTGTCGTTTCCATGATGGTCTCCGGACAGGCACCCGGAGACCCGCCAGCCGGCGGATAACGGGTACCCGCGACAGGTGGAAAGCGCCGCCTCAGAGAGGCGGCAACGGATCAGGAACGGTCGTGCGTTCCCGCTCGACGAAGCGGCGTCACCACAGCCGAGCGTTCATACGGTTGCTCGAGCGGATCTCCCACTTGATGCGATTCGTGCTTCGATTTGGATTGGGTATCCGGCATCGAAACCTTCGGCGCTGCGGGCACGGCCTTGTTCCAGACCATGGCCCGGTGATACAGGAATGACAGTCCAACGACGGTCACAAAGGCACCGACGATGAACGACTGCGACGCCATGTACAACACCATGCAGAGCATGAAGAATTTGAATGGACGCTTGATGAGATTCGTGACAAAGGATTCCATAGTTTCTCTCCAGAAACGTTGCAAGGGATTTCCTGGCAGATGCCAGGCGATGGTTCGATGCTCCGAGGGAGCAAGGAATCTCTGGAGGAACAGCTGCGCTTCAACGCGCTTGCGGCATGCAGTAGCGCATGGCGAAAGCACGCTGGCGTGGGCGGGGGACTATGAGATTGAGCGCTGCCGCCATTCGGCGCGCACTAGGTCGATGCGTCTGAACGCAGGTTTGTCACGATCCTAACGACAGAGGATCAAGGAAGGTAGGCAGAAAGCTAACCAAAACACGGTGGCTTTCCGGGAAAAACGCATGAGCATGCTCATGGTTTGAGGTCGCGTCCGCAAATTAAGGTTTGTTTATTTCTGTTTTTCGAATGTCTAATATCGACCCCTAACGTTAGGGGTAAACCCCTAAATTCCCGGGCAAACGGTACCGATAAGCGAAGCATAAGCAACCAGCTTTGCACCTGTCCCGGCAAATGACACCCCTAAATGAAGAGCTTTTGCTGACCAAAAGGCGTCGCACGTTCCGTACTCTCCATGAGGACTTGACAACGCTTCTGGGCCGTAACGCTGGTTGTCAGGTTCCTTCCAAGTGAGCGAAAAATGCCGCAGAAAAAAATCAAAACTGAAGACGTTCCTGCCGTGCGGGCAGACATCGTGAATTTCCCTGTGCAACCTGAGGTCTCCCGAGCGGAGATAGCCTTACGCAATGCGCTCGGGACTGTCCCAGTCAACGAGGACGCATTCAGCCGTCTTCTTCAATGTGTCCGAAACATTCAGCGCACGAAGGACAAGATCTCTCGTCTGCTCCAGGACCTTGGGGCGGACCTTCAGCTCATGCATGAATCAACGACGGAAATCGTCGCTGCTGAGTATGGCGACACCCGAGCGGCACGGTCACGCGCGCGGGAGATGTTCTTCACCATCGCTGAGGACGCACTCGACCTCACTCGTAGCCAGGCACAGCTATACCTGAGTCTCTACCATCGCTTTCTTCAGCACAACGGCGCGCTTTCGAAGCTCAATATTGGTGAACTTATGGTTCTACGCCGGCGTGACTACTCCGCGGAGGAAATTGACGCGGTCATCGAATTCAAGGAGAACGACCCGGCCTACCATCGCAAGGACATTCGCAAGTTCGTCGAGCGGCTTCGTAAGCAGGAGGAGGAGGTTATCGACGTCCAAACCAAGTTGGACATCGCGACAGCGGAACTTGCAAGTACGGTTTCCGAGAATGCCGACAAGGATTTTGAGATTAGGCGCCTCAACACTGAGCTCGGACGATTGGCGTCAGAACGCGACGCGGATCGGGAAGCGCTGAGTCACGTACGGGAGGAGATGACCCGGCAAAACTTGAGCTACAGCGCTATCCGGATGCAGATCGATGATCTGGAGCGCGAGAAGCGAGAGCTGCAGGACCGCATGGCGTTCTCGAAGGCCAATACCCGCCCGGAAACCGTTGAAGTGCAAGTGGTTCCGCTAGGCTACGCCTCCCTGGAAGACGCCCTGGCCGCCAAGAATGACGAACTCTCCGCGGCAAAGGCAGAGCTGGCCGATATCCAGTCGCGGCGCCAGCAGATTGAGGACGAAATCGCAGAACGCTCGTCCGTCCTGGATAAGCGTGCGCGCGCCCGTGATGAACTCGCCAAACTGGTGACGGAATTCGAGCAAGTCGTTTCGACATTCGCGTCGGTGCAGCTCGCCGTACAGATGGCCGGAGACGTTTCCGAATTCCGCCCGGCCTTGACGGTGCTCGACAGCATCGTCTCACGTCTCCACGCCGACATTCGCTCGGCCCTGAATGCCCGATGAGAGCAAAGAGCTATGCTACAGCACTCCCCCACCGCCGAGTTTGAGCGTTTGCGACTCACCAGGATGACATGCGATCGGATTCGGTCGGCAAACTATCACCTCACCGATCACCTTGCGGAACTGCTCGGCGCGCACCCTGAGCTTGAGCAGATGCTGCATATTGGCAAAGGTGGCGTCGACAAGGTCCGCAAGGCGGAGGCCACGCAACGCGATTTGATGGGCACCCCGTTCCTCGTTGTCGTGCCGACGCTCTCCGAGGTACAGGACTGGCGTTGCTTGAGTGAAAACACAACGACCACACTGGCCGTCGACACACTGCGTTCTCAGTTACCTGGCTGGACCAACGACGACAAGCTTCGCTTGTTCTACAACAATCGCCATTACATTTGGCTGATGGTCGAGTTGCTCCACGTCAGCATTCTGGCCGCGCCGCTTCTCGGGATCACCAAGGAGCTAGCAGAGTATCTGCGTTCGCTCCCGCAGCACGTCCTTGACACGGCCATTGCGCGGGTGGACTTCCCGATTTTCCGTTGGCGCCTGCATAGCAAGACTTTCTGGATCGACTTTGATTCCAGTCGGCTGGGGACCGATTCGAAAGGGCATCACTTCCTGACCTCCACCCCGCTGCGCGCCGATCGCTTGGCGACGAAGAACAGCTGGACGAACCTCCGGTTGGAGCCATTCCAGAAGAAGGTCTACAGCGAAATGATGGTCCGAAGCTACTGCCGCGCCTCGACTATCACATCGCTGCTGGGCATAACCTCGACACGTACCCGCAAGCTGTTCCACCTGATCCACGGAAAATCCTCTCCCTCCGGTCAGCTACCGACGTCGACCGCCTGGTACTTCGAACATCCTACCCATCGCCTTCAGGCGACGACCATCGTCACGCTGTATCGCATTGCATTGGCGTTCGGCGCCAATGTTCCGGAGGCATTCATCGCAGCCTACGATCTTTTTGAAAAATTCTTCGGAACTTCGTCCAAGATCTCTGCCGATCGGGCATGTCACATTTGCCGAACCATGTCCACCGATGCGCAATTGGAATTGGCACCTTGCAGGGTATGTCGGACCCCCTATCTCATTGCAAACGCGGCGCCCCGTATTGAACTCAGCCACGCATTCTCCTGCCCCGGCTGCAGTGGGCTACTTGGCGGTCCAAATGGCGCGGCGCGCCGGCACAAATAGATCAAAGAGGACTGAAGGATGATGAGTACCGCTATTCTATTCGTTCTCGTCTTTGTAGTGCCCCCGGTCCTGGCATACATGCTCGCGCGGCAATGGGGATGAAGCGGCTGGAAGTGGGCGTTGATCTGCTTCTGCACGCATTACATCGGCCTCTTCCTGCTGTATCTGCTGCCGTCAAGGGAGACCCCAAAGCTTCAGCAGTACTGCGAGAAGCATCCCGAATGCGCAACGAATATTGGCATGGCCTGCTATTGCGGATCGCGCAGCATCCGCCTGTGGCGCGAACAACGGTTCCTCTCCATGCGGCAGCACCATATTTGCAACCACTGCGGCCGGACCCCTTACACCACTGATGCTGAAGCCCCACCTTCAGGGGGTCAAAGTTGGCTTTAGTTTGTCGTCTAGATGGTGTTCCCCTTCGTGTATGCTCACGCCGGCCGAAGGCTGGGCGCGGACTTGACTTTGCGCCCCGGACGTTAAGCTAAAAATAACGGACCGATCCCCGGCCGATTCAAAATCAGAGAAGAAAAATGCAAAACTCCAAATTCGCTTTCTCGGTCCTGGCCACGGCCACGGCGCTCACTTTGGCCGCATGTGGCGGTGGTGGTGGCGACGACGGTGGCTCCAAGCAGGAGCCGAGTACACCAACCACGCCAACGGTTCCGCAGGCTCCGACGTCGGTGCCGCCGGCGACAACGGTCTCCGCCCCTTCGTACCCCAGTGGCGACCTGCGTCTGGCAGCGTTCAATGCCCTGAGCGACTATCGGATCAAGATGGGCGTCGGTGCCCTGAAGCAAGATACAGCCCTCGATGTTGCCGCGGACAACCACGTCGCGTACCTGAAAGCAAATTCTGCGGTTGGCCACGACGAAACTGCCGGCAAGCCCGGCTTTACCGGTGCAACTCCTTACGAACAGGGCGTAGCCGCGGGTGCCTCGAAGGACCAGTGGATCAGCCAAGCGGCAGATGGTTCCATCGGCTGCCTGGCGGACTTTAGGAACTCGGTGTATCACCTGCAGGGCATCACCAGCAACCAGGAGACGATCGGCCTTTCCATTCGTGACGGTTATTGCGTTATGAATTTTGGCGTAAAGACCGGTGCAAACGGCAGCGGATATGGCCTCCCGCAGTGGGGTGGACAGCAAATGGCGACGAACGCCTTTGCTTATTCTCCAATCGACGCCGAAAGCGTCCCAGGAACATTCACCGCCACCGCCGAGTCGCCAAGCCCGGCACCAGATCTGCCGAGCGCAGGCCACCCTGTCATGTTCAGGGTTCCAGCTCCCAATGCAAGTGACGTGCTGACGGTCTCAAACTTTATCCTCACGGGCCCAGCGGGTAACGCAGTTCCCGCCAGAGTTCTGGTTGCCAGCGCCGCGAAGCCGAGCTCAGTCGCTTCGGCTATCTCGGATCCCTACGTCTACAGTGGAGTGGCCTTCCTTCTCCCTACCCAACCGCTCTCGGCTGGCACTTACACCGCAACTTTCGCGGGCGCTCGCAACGGCGTAGCCATCAGCAAGTCTTGGAGCTTCACGGTATACTGACGTAGCGCCAAGCTGCAAAATTGGAAATGGCCCGCATCGATGCGGGCCATTTTCTCTTCTTCCGCGGGCTAGTCTCACTGCACTGTAGCGCCGTTATTACAAACACTGGCCGGCGCCAGGTATGTCCAAGTGAAGCACGTCCCTGGGCCGTTGCTGCCGCCGCCGGTCAAGGCCGAGTCGAACCCAGGCCCAGTAACGGCTTGAAACTGCATTGACGGTGTGCCATGAGTGATGACCCACCCGTTCACGACCGTCGACGCCCCCGGATTTCTCACGGTGACCAGCGCAGACGTCAATGCTGCGTATCCGCCAGAAGCTTTCAACTGATCGTAGGGGACACTGCCGAACAGCACATACTCTACATTACTGCCCCCGAAACCTTGCCGGGATGTGTACGAGTATGCGTACGGGGTAGCCGCTGGAACCGGCACGCCGCCACCCGCCGCAAAGCCGCCAGCAACAAGCACAAACGTCACCGTGTTTGGCGGTGGTGGAGGCGGTGGTGG